>MHJU01000028.1:0-17048 GCA_001818155.1 Candidatus Jacksonbacteria bacterium RIFCSPLOWO2_02_FULL_44_20
GTTACCGGAAAAAACGGCGTCGCAAATACCTCTTCGGCTATAATGGAGATTGAAAACATAGTGTTAAAAATCGGCTTAAATCATAACAAACGTTTTGGTTCAGTCAAGGGTTCAACGATTGACCCTTCTACCCTCCAACAAGCGCCCGCGTAAAAAACATTGCAAGTGGATGCAAAAACGCGGAACCGAAAAAAAGAAAGGCAATTAAAAGGATCAACCCATACTGCTCCAAAAACGCTCGCAACGCGTAGTTTCTTTTATCAATCAATAAAAAAAGAACTTTTGATCCGTCAAGCGGCGGAATTGGAATGAGATTAAAAAGCGCGAGCCAAACATTGAGTAAGACGCCGTATGTAAAAAGCCCGAGAATAAAATTTGAAAACTCTAAAACTTCTGCGCTATCAAACCTGATAAGTGTCGCAAAGAAAAAGGCGATCATAAAGTTTGTCAAAGGCCCAGCGAGCGCGACTTTGAGTTCACCATATCGTCCACGTAATGCAATATGATTATAAGGCACCGGGCGCGCCCAGCCGAGAATCGCGCCGGCTCCAAAAAAGGTTATGAGCGGCAATAAAATCGTTCCGATTGGATCAATATGTGGAATCGGATTTAGAGTAAGGCGACCAGCATGTTTTGCAGTGTCATCGCCAAGACGTTCCGCAACCGCGCCATGCGCCACTTCATGAAGAATGATGGAATAAAGAATAATAAAAATTTGGACTATGATTGCTATGCTTGTTTCCATACTTGCTCAAAGAAAAAATATGTGATAGTTTAACTTTTACCTCTATGACCTCCTGCCATTTTTGCGACAAAACTAACACGGTTGGAAACAACGTACCACACTCTAAGAAAAAAACCAAGCGCCGAATCGGCGCTAATCTGCAAAACCGCCGTGTTGACGGAAAGCGGGTAAAGATGTGCACGCGGTGTATTAAATCGTTATAATAATCTCTTGCAACACAAAACCGCACAAAATTTTCTTGTCTTGTGCGGTTTTTATTTTGTGTCTCAACTATCTATTCCTTTAGAGAGCGATATTATTATGCTCAATCTTTATTTTAAGCTATCGTCGTCATCGCAAAAATTTTATCCGCTTTGATCTTCGCCTCCTGCTCCAGAAAAAACTTGTTCACGCCGGGAATCATCCGTAGCCATTCTTTAATCCATGCGAGAATCTGCTTAAAGCGCGCTTTTCCGCTCGCAATCGCCATCTCAATCTTGCGCGCCACATCCTCGCCTTTCTGCTTAAAAACCTCGCGCAAACTCGGCTCCATGCGCGCGTACATATCGCCGACTCCTGCGGCAAGAGTATTTTCAACGGCAAGCAAAAATTCGCTCTTTGGAGCAGAGATCGGTTGAGATGGAACAGCGCCGCCTGCGCTCTGCGGCAAAGATCCGTAAGAAGCCGATGGCGTTTCATGCAAAGCAGTTTCAAACTGCGCAGTTTTTGCTTGTTCTTGCTGTCGCTCCGATTCCTGCACAAACTCGCGAACGACATCTTTTGCCGGCATTTCTTTTTGAATCAATCCGCGCGATTTCAGTTCTTCACTCGCTCTTTGCGCCTCTTCATTGGTTGTTAATGGATTTGATGGCATACTGTTAGAAAACTTTATAAACGAGCTAACATATCAGAATTATCAATACTTGTCAAGATCGGCTTGTCATTTCTTCTACCATATCCCACACGCGGAGAGCGGCCGGATCCGCTTCTCCTTCTGACGGATACGCGTGCATATCAATATAGGGCTTGCTGTTAAGTTCCAAAACCGCGGTTTCTTGTTCAGTATAGGGAATAGTAATATCTTGACAGATAAAATCAATACCGATAAGAGGCGATCCGAAAATACGCGCGATAGTCGTGAAAAGAAGCCGATTTGCGGGATGAGTAACGCTCGTGCAACCGATAACGTCAGCGCCGCTTACAAGCGTAACCAGTTTGTTAAGATGTACAACCGTGCCTATTTCCGGCACTGAATCCAAAGTCAACCCTTGATCGGCGAGACGCTGAATAACGGTTGTATCTATCGCAATTTTATGCAACGTGTACGAACGATTTCCAGGATCGCCGCGAAAGGGATGTTCGTTTTTGCTCTCAATCAGGGTACGGATAGTTGATGCACCGTCCCCGATAACATGCGCCGGTTTCTTGTTGCACACGAAAACATCTTTTCCTCCGATTACCGTTGCCCGATAAAACTCGCCATGCACATATCGCTCAACAAGAATGTCCGGCGCATAATGTTTGGCAAGAGAGATCGCGGAGGTTAATTCTCCGTCGCTTAAAACCGGGTACGTTGCGTGACGGCTTAATGAACCGCGAACCGGTTTCACGACTAGCGGGTAGCCGATGTTTTTTGCGTACCGAAATATTTTTCTGGCGCTTGTAAAACGCCGCCCTTCCGGCACTGGAATTTTATGTTTCTGCAATATCTTTTTGACCGCATATTTATCGTCTATCTCCGGATCAAGAGAACGCGCTAAAAGTGGGATACTCTCATAATAATATCGCTTGCCATGGAAAACGAAACGAAACTCATCGGTAACTCTCCCGCAAACTTCAATTGCCGCAATCTCAATACCTCTTCGATGCGCCTCGTCAAGAAAAATGCGGCTTCTGTTGAAAAAAGAGACGGCGTCAAAATCCTGGCGCAAACGCGCGATGCGAAAGAGAAGGAGCGCATCAAGCGCAAAATCCCACACTAGTTTATACAAAGCATCCCGCTTCTCACCCATAACCGCGCGAAACAGCAGTGAAAACGGACGAGTAATAATTTCTAAATAATAGTGCGCATGCGACGCGCTGTGCGTAACGCGTCGTCCTCCTGAACTGCAATGAGGGCAAAACTTTGGCATTGATCTTATTCTACAAGAAAGTGGTGGACCCGGCGGGACTTGCACCCGCTTCGTCAGGTACCAACGCTGACATGCTACTATATGCACCACGAGCCCGGATCCGCCAAAATCCAGTATAAAACAATAAGAGCCCTTATGCAAGGACTCTCACTGCTGGTACCCGACTTTGACTCGTAGTGTAAACGAACCATGTCAGCGTTGTTGAATGCAGTATAGTACTAGCGAGTATGCGTTGTCAAGTACTTCACACCTTCACCAACCACGATGCATACTCTGGCAATTCATTATGAACTGTCTTAAAATAAATTTCCTGCAACCGTTTTACGATTTGCCCCACTCGCCCGCTCCCGATCTTTTTTCCGTCAATCGCGCTAAAATACACGATCTGGCAGGCGGTGCCGGTTAAAAATACTTCATCAGCAATATAAAGTTCGCTTCTGTCAATATCGCGCTCAATAACAGAGATTCCAAGCTCGCGCGCGATCTCCATCACCAACGCGCGTGTGATGCCTTCAAGTATGTTTGCGGAAGGCGGAGGAGTGATGAGAACGCCGCTTCGCGCGATAAATATGTTCGCGCTACTTGCTTCAGACACGTGCCCGTCGTGATTTAAGAAAATTGCCTCGTCCGCGCCGCACTCTTGCGCTTCGGTTCTCGCAAGCGCAGAGTTCACATATGTGCCGGAAACTTTCGCGCGGGGCGGAATAACAGAATCGTCCAATCGTCTCCATGAAACCACGCGTCCTTTTAAGCCTTTGGAGGTTGAAAAATACTCGCCAATGGGAACTAGATACATCGCAAGCGTCGGCTGGAGCTCGTCCCCCAGAAGCGGACCTAATTTTGTTGACGCCTGAAAAATAAATGGGCGAATATAAATGTCGCTTGCAGGATTGTTCTTTGAAACAAGAGTCCGCGCAAATTCCACCATTTCGTCCGGGCTATAAATCGCACTCCAGCCCATAATTTTTGATGACTGCAAAAGCCGCGCAAAATGCTCCAACGGCTGAAAAAGATATATGGCCTTCTCATTTTTGTTCCAGTACCCGCGAATTCCCTCAAAAACACCTGTGCCGTATTGCAGGGCGTGAGTCGCAAGCGGCACGCGGGCTTTTTCTTCTTTTATAATTTTGTTTTTGAAAAAGACGTATTCCATTTCTCAATTCTATCAAATGCCTGGTTAATAGTGTCATCCGACATCGCAAAGCATAAACGCACATGCCCCTCGCCACCGGGACCAAACGCGCCGCCCGGCACGACAACCACTCCCGCTTCTTTCAAAAGACGGATTGCGAATGCGTACTCATCAGTCTCTGGAATAATTTTGGGGAAAAGATAATATGCGCCACCTGGTTTTATGTAGGAAAACAATTCTGAAAGCCGATCTAATCGCGCGCACATTAAATCGCGACGGCGTAAAAACTCATCTCTAAAAAATTCTACAATTAACTGGTCTCCCTGTAAAGCTGAAAGCGCCGCGTATTGAGAAATAGTTGCGGCGGAAACAGCAAACGCATCATGTATTTTTAGCATCTGATTTATCACCCCTTCCTCTGCGTACACATATCCTATGCGCCAGCCGGTCATGGCGTACTCTTTTGATAAACTGAAACACGAAATCAAACGATTTTTAATTTCCGGAATTTGGGATGCGCTAAAGAATCGCGCATCATCGTATACGAGAAAATCGTACGGCTCGTCTGTGATCACCCAAAAATCGTGTTCCTCGGCGGACACGGCAATCGCGCGGACATCATTTTCTGAAAGCACAGTTCCTGTTGGATTTCCTGGAGAACACAGCACAACGGCTTTCGTCTTTGGGCTGATCGCGCGTTCAAACGCGTTTATATCAAATGCCCAGCCGCGCGTTTCGTCTAACCGAACATACACTGGCGACGCTTCTACAAGCATAGTATGCGTGATGTGCGAAGGAAAACACGGGGAAAGAAGAATCACTTCGTCGCCTGAATCCGCGATTGTCATAATCGCGCTTGCAATAGCTTCCATCGCGCCCATTGTAACGTAAAGTTCTTTTTGAGGGTTGGCGATGATGCCGCGTTTGCTCAAAAGATGCTCTGCGATCGCCTCTTTTAATACAGGCAACCCGGCGAGCGGCGCGTATTTGCCGACGTTAGGATTATGGTCCAGCTCATGTTTCACGCGATCGCGGATATGCTCCGGAGTCGCAAAATCCGGCGTTCCCTGCGCAAGCGAAATCGCGTCCGGATATGAAAGCGCGAGATGCATCATCTCTTTGATCGCAGAGATGCTAACTGACTGAATGCGCTTTGAGATGCCTTTTGAACGCATCGCAAACCCTGACATCTCAAGCGCTGAACGAGTTTCGTGTGTTGGCATAGTAAATATACATTTATGAGATATTGAAAATTTTCTGCGCAATCATATCGCCAATTTCCTCTGTTCCGACAATTTTTGCCGGCATCATATCTAAAGTTCCGTATCCGTCCATAATAACCGATCGCGCAGATTCTTCAATAAGAGAAGCGCCCGCCTCTAAATTAAACGAGTGCCTTAGCATCATTACAGAGGACAAGATCATGCCGATCGGATTGGCAACGCCCTTTCCCGCAATGTCCGGCGCGCTTCCGTGAACCGGCTCGTACAGTGCAAATCCGAATTCATTCATGCTAGATGACGGCATTAGCCCGAGGGATCCGACTATTCCTGCGGCCTCGTCGCTTAAAATGTCGCCGAACAAATTATCGGTTAAAAGGACGTCAAACTGCGCCGGATTTTTAATGATCTGCATAGCGGCATTGTCAATAAACATATGAGCATGTGAAACATCTTGAAACTCTTTTGCGACATCGTCAACCACTTTCCGCCACAAGCGCGAAGTTGCTAGAACATTTGCCTTGTCAACCGATGTTACATGTTTGCGCCGCTTTTGCGCAAGAGAGAACGCAACACGCGCAATCCGCGTAATCTCACTCACTGAATACGCGCACCCATCTTTTGCAAAAACGTTCTCGCTCAAACCGCGATAATCGGCTTCCTCGCGCTTTCCGAAATAAATTCCGCCGGCGAGTTCGCGCACAATGAGAAAATCAAATTGCTGATCTCCTTTCATAAGCGAAACCACGGGACGGAGATTGCTAAAAAACTTAAACTCCTCGCGAATCGTTAGGATAAGCTCCCGCCCTGTTTCCACGGAAACGCCTGTCGCGCCAAGAAGAATCGCGTCTGAACTTTTGCACTCGGCTATCACGCTTTGCGGCAGATATTCGCCGTGCTTTTCGTAGGCATCTTTCCCGACCAAAAGTTCATTGTATGCGAAATTATATCCGAACTTATCGGAAACCGCGCGAAGCGTTTTAAGCGCCTCGGGCATCACCTCTTTCCCGATGCCGTCTCCGGGGATGACGGCGATAGTGTAGATTTTATTGGTGTTCATAAAAAAATCTGGCTATTTCGGCCAGACCGCATAAAAGTAAAAATACTATATCAAAGAAAGAAAAATTTTGTCAACGGCTTGGCTTGTATTGCAGAATCTTCAACATCGCTTCCGCCTCGCTTTTATGAACATTCTGTTTAATCAAGTCATTCAGATCATCAATGGCGCTTTTGTATGCCAAAGTATCTTTGCCGCCCTCAAGCGCCTTACTGTATTCTTGTTTTGCCTCTCCTGATTTTCCGATACATAAATACGACAACCCAAGATTATAACGCGCATAAAGCATATTTGGATACGTCTCCAAAATTTTAAGATTCTCGGCAATCGCGGTGTTATAATCGCCTTTCACATAATACGCCCATGCAAGATTAGTCCAAATCTGCTGTTCGTTTGGCATGATTTCCAGTCCTTTTTGAAATTTTGCAATCGCTTCGTCAAATCTCTCTGACCGCAACAAGAGCCACCCTAAATTATTGTACGCTTCCTTGTGGTTTGGGTTAAGCGCAATCCCATGTTCATAGGATTTCCGAGCATCTTCATATTCATTAATTGCCGCATAACAAATCCCCATATTATTATACGTATCCGCGTTATTGACATTGATTGCCAAACTGTCTCTATACAGGGAGAGCGCTTTCTTAAAATCTCCTTGATTTTGAAAGTCCAAAGCGTTTTTGCGCATTTGCTGTGCCGATAACTGGAGAATTTGTTCTTGCGTTTCTCTATCTTTATCTGAAGTCTCTATTTGTTTTTGAGCGTCTCCGCCTGTTTGTTGCGCTTCACTAATCTCCACAGCCCCATCCTTAAACAACACGTGGTTCAACGGAATTTCAGCGGTGTCTGATCCTGAAAAACCAGTTTTGCTTGCTATGTCTTTTGGAATTTTTATCCCCACGCGATCAAAATCGCCCCATGTTGCCGGGGTTTTCCCACCTGTGATATTGAATTGAATGACATCCTTGCCTGATTCTTCTACATGTTTTATCAAAACAAGCTGGCCATTTTCTGCAATGCGGTTCGGAATCCAAATACTTCGGTTTGCGCCGCCTGATAAACCTGATTCTTTAGTTGACATATCCTTAAAATTTTTCGCCTGCAAATGCATATATTCGAGCACACTCAAATCAGCCATTTTCTTTCCATCAAAAACTTTTTCATTGCCGGAGTTTTGAGTTAATCCTTCAACATCCCGCAACGCCTCCATAAACCACACGCTGAAAAGCCGCGATTCGCGGAATGTCTTGATCCCGGCTTCTGTTTTGAGACTATAGTCGGAAAAGGCAAACACTGTAATAACACTTCTTATCTCATCTCCATCTATACGCAATGCTTCCCCTAAACTTATTGGTAATTTACGCTCAACACCTTCATCGTCTTTATACAGAGCTACAGCATCTGTAACAAAAAAATCTTTTATCTTAATTTCACTGATACTTTTTTCGGTCTGGCTGGCATTTTTGTCCTGTATGGCGATAAATTGCGCATTAGGAATCTCTCTACACCGCGCCTTCATCGCATCGTTCTGAAATATCTCCTCCGCTTGCGCGTCCGTAACCTCGCTTAGCTTATCAATCAGCGCGCTAGTTGATGTTGATTTCTCGGTTTCAATGAAATCCTGAACATCAAAAGCGGTTGGACCGTGTTCCGCATCGGACGGCGCGTCCGCAGGTTTGAAAAACTCCGCCGTTTCTTTCTTGGGTAATAAGAAAGGATTGGGTACTCTTTCTTGTTTTGTTTCCCAAAGCGTGTCCTGCGATGGCTCTTCTGTTTCCTCTGTCTTTTCCTCTCCATGTTTAAATTCGTCCCATTTTTGTGTTACTTGATATGATGATTTTTCTTGTTCTGGTGCAGATAGCAGTTGCTCAATTTTTGATAGCGGTTTATCAAGTGTTGACAGTATTTTTTTAATGTCTGGCGCTTCTTCGGTTTTTGGAGTAACTGGTAGCTTTTCCTCCGGCCAATTCTCTGTCATTTTATCTTTCATCTCATCCGCCATGAGTTTCTTTATCGTTTCCTCTTCTTCAACCGGCTTTTTCTCAACTGTTTCTGTTTTTTCTTTCTCTATAGCTTTCGTTTTCTCTGTTGCTCCAAGTTCCTGCGATCGCTTTACCATGATTCCCCATACTTTTTTCTCATGCCCGTCAATAAATTTTTCCAAATCATCTATTGTTTGCGCCTTTGCTAAATCATCCTTCACTTTTTCAAGCGTCAGCCCTTCTCTTTTAAGGACAGTTTGCAAACGCGGGATCATCTTGGTAATTTTCTCAAGCTCCGCGCGCGCTTGAGCGTCGCTTGCGTCAATTTTCTTATCTTCGTTGATTGCATCGGCTTTTTCTTGCGCGGCTGTAACTATCTTATCTTTAAAGTCTAACCTATACTCGTCATTCCACTCTGCACCGAAATACTGCGTGATCTGCGCGGCTATCTCTGCATTTATCGCGCCATCAACATGCGAATATGCAATCAACGCATCGGCAAGCGACTTGAAGGACTCTCCTTGCGGGGTCATGTCGGCTGGCGGAGTTGTAGGATATTTTGGCGGTTCTGGCTTTTCTTCAGAAGCCGGTGCCTCTACCGCCGGCTCCTTAATAAAATTCCCCTGCGCGTCAAAGTATTTAGAAAGATCAGTAATTGGAATATTATTTATCACTACAACAGGAGGGATCTCGGTACTATCTATAAGTGAAACCGTTGAACGATCCGAGGAAAAATAAACCTCTATGCTCTTCATATCGTTTGTCCTAATCAAAAGTATTGGCTCATTCTCTGTGCTCTTTTGAGAAAAATTACAGTGCAATTGATCAAATGGAATCCTCACCTCTCCCTCACCGGTTTTGATAACCGTTTTGATACCCGTAAAGGGCCAATCTGTCTGTTGATCAAACGCGCTGTCCATCATAATCACGCCTGTCTTGAGTAAATTTTCAGTTGACTCGGTACTTTCTGTGCGAGAAAACAAGAAATAATTTTGTTGGTCTGTTGGAGTATAATTAACAGAACATATAGGAGTTTTGTCTGTCGTCTTCTCATGTACTTCCACCTTATTGCTCTTGGGAATAAACGCCTCTTTTTCTGCAATTTCTCCAGACGGCAATTCTTTTTGCTTATCCGACGCATGCCAGTTGATTGTAACAATCTTGCTTCCGTCTGTTGTTTTCGTACGGAGCAGTGTCTCATTTTCTGTTTTGATTTCATTGTTTTCTATTAACTCTTTCAATCCGATGTCATCTCCCCATTCTTTATAGGCAAGGAACGCCAAAGTGCCAAGAATCGCGGCTCCGCCGATGCCAAGCGCAACGCCAATCTTGCTAAAACCTTCTTCGTCGCGCAATCTCTTTTGCATCCGTTTTCTAATCTCTGGATTTGCCTTTCCATACACCCCAAACCCGAGCATCCCTGCCCCGCACACGCGCAGTCCTTCTGCGAATTTTTTTGGATCGGTTTCTATAAGCGCAAGTTGAGTTTCCGCTTCTGCGCGTAAAACAGGGTCCGGAATGCCCTGCAACGCCTCGCGGATTCGTCCCGCGCTTCCGGCAATTTTTTCAAATACGCCATCGTCCATATAGTCAATCAATGCTTTGTGCTCTGCGGCACCAACGAGCGCGGCTTCTTCATCTGTCAACTCCGCACCGGACTTTTGTTTATCAAAAAGCCCTGCCGCCTCACGCTCTATCTCTTGCAGATATTTCTCGTCTTCGCTTGTGAGTTCATCTCTTTTCACCTCGCCGGTAAAATAGCCAAACAACCGCTCACGCGAGTCATTGGGAATCGCCCGCGTTCCGGAAACTGACTCTCCCGCAAACTGGATCTGCGATTTCTGAAACATAAGCGCGGTGAGATCGCGTCCATAAGCGTTGCGCGCGATATTTGCGCCAGTCCGATCCAAATGCGCGATAACCGAGCCTGTGCCCCGTTCGGTGATATTCACTATCCGCTTGAGACGATCCGGCAGTTCGGTTAAAGTGCTCAAACTTCGCTTCACATTATATTCTCCAAGATTTCTTCCGATTTTCTCAAGCACACTCTTGGCTCCATACTCTTCCGCCGCCTCGTGTTTTGCCTGCCCGATCATCATTCTTTCAAACTCGCTCAAATTTCCTCCACTTAATTCTTTGCGATGCAGGTCTCGGGCTTGTTCTTCAATCTTTTGTAAAAAATCTTGCTCAACATCGGTCATTTTTCCGCCATGAGACAATTTTTCCTGCAAAGACGTTAAAATCTCGCGCCTCTCCTCGCTCAAATCATCTCGATGCAGATGGCGATCAATGAGCGTGCGCGTTAAATCACCCTCATAAAATCGGCTTGCAAGTTCTTCTCCCCCTTCTTTGATATACCTTAAAAATCCGCCTTCTTTGCCAAACACTTCGCCGTGAATGATATTTTCAGTTAGATCTTCAGCATCGTGTCCAAATCGCATAAACCGGAAAACGTCGCCAAACCCCTGGCCCGCGCTGATGATGTTTCGCACAGCGCCTTGTTTTTGCCGCAATGTGGACCGGTTCTCCCAAACCTTAAACACGCGCGCGGTGCTTCGCGCTTTATCACAAATCGTCTTTTTCAAATACCACAAACGCCCGAGCTCCGGGTCCTCGCCGTCTCCAGACTCTAAGATGCCTTTGTGCGCGATGCGAAGTTTGTCAAGCGAATTTGCATACTGACTTTCTGATGTTTTTAGATATTTTTCTAGATCATTTGTTTTAAAAAATTCAATAAACTCATCTTTCTCATACGACGGCTTTTCCGCGTCATCCAAAGAATCCTGGGCTTCACGCCGGTATGTACGGTTAAACTCCATAAGCTCATTTAAGAACTCCTGATTTTCAAGCGTTGCTCCCGATGATAATCGTTCACGCAATTGTTGAATCTCCGCGACTCTTGCGCCATAGCGCTCTTCGTGCGCCAAAAGACGGCTCTTCTCTCGTTCATAATCAAGAGTAATCGCGTCGCGCTCTCTTGTTTTTATCGCTTCATGAGCGCCTTTGCCGATTCTTGTCAGCATAGCAAAAACGGCGCGCAACTCAATGCGTCCCATCGCAGTAGCTCCAAAATTCCCAAGATCTCGCCATTCATCCCACGCATTTACCACTCCTTCAACGTTGGCTTTCATTACCTCTCTCGTGTCTTTTACACGATTTTCGGAATGAGCCGCAATCGTTGCAAGCACCCGTCGCACGATCTCTTGCTGATCACGATTCACTCTCGTGTGTTTGCCTCGTTTCTCTTCTGTTATTTTCTGAATATCTTCTTTTTTCCATTGCTCCAACCCTTTACGAAACACATCGTTTCTTCCATCTTCTATGATTAAAACCTTCACTGGCGCTCCTGCTTTTTCCGGATCCGCGCGATGTTTGCTTTCAATACGGGCTTTTGTCTCTTTGAGTTTATCGCTATTCTCCTCACCCTGCCGCGCCCATACAATATAGGTGCCGGCCGCTTCAAGCGCATGTTTATATTGGAGATAAAGATCATTGTTATATCCGTCTTTTGTAATCTCCGCGATCTCTTCCTCGTTCTTCCCTAAAAGCTCTAACACGCGGTTAAAACGATTCATCTTAACCGAATCTTCAAATTCTTTTCTGTGCGCTTCAATTACCGTGCCGTACATTTCAACTTTTTCCTGCGCGCTTTTAATCTCCCCGCTTTTTTCAAACATCCCGCGCGCCAAAGACGCAATATCGCCCTTGCCGGCAAACGCTTTCAAAATATCTCCCCCGCCTTTTAAGGAAAGCCATCGCTCCGCGCCGACCTCCAGTTTACTCGCGATTTCTTTGCGAAGTTCGGGATTTTGCCGCAATGCGCTTGCTATTTTTTTCGCTCCCTCGGCTCCTTCGCGCGCGGTTTCAGAAACCCATTTTCCGGCTTCCCTACTTTTCTTCCCGATAACACCAAAAAATCCGCGCTTTTCGGCGGATTCGTTTTGCGTTTGCTCGTCGCTTACGCTTATCTCACTCGGTCGGAAGTCGTCTTCATTCTCTTCCAAAACATTATCAATTTTCCCAAGCAAGCGATTTGTGTCTTCAAGTAAAGCAGGAACCTGTTCATCTTCATACGGCAACTGATCCTCTTGCTGGAGCTTTTCATTTGGTTGTGAAAATAATCCTCGTAATCGCTTAAACATACTCTTCTTCTAATTCAGGCGCGAGAATATCGTTGCAAAAATCAAGCACTGCCTGTTCTTCTTTTTCTTGATATTCTTGCGCGATATTTTGCAATTGTTCGTCAAGACGCGCGAATGCCTTTTGGCTTGATTGTAAAACAATTCTCGCCTCAAGAGCGTCATGCACGCGCCGAATATCTTTCAGCGGCAAATACGGTAGAGACGCCAAAACGCTCTCTTCGGTTTCAGGGTTAAGCTCTGCAAGATGCATTAATATGCCGATCCGAGCTCCGAACTGCTCCGCAAGCGCACGGGCTTTTTCAAAAGGATCGCTGACTTGTTTTTTTAGTGTTGACATTGGCAGTTCAAAAAGATTAGTTGTATTCATAATAGTAACTCGTTACCCAACCACTGTTTACTCATTCTGTCAAGCTCTTCGCGGCTAAAATATTCTATAATCACAGTTCCGCGTTCAAGCGTTCCTTTTATTACAATTTTTGTTCCGAGCCGGGCTTCAAGCTCTTCTTGTATGTGTTTGAGATTAGGATCTAACGCGCTAGTGGCGCGGCGAGTGTGGCGCTTTACCTGAACGCTCCGCGCCTCGCCCTCTGCGGCGCGAACAGGAAGCGAGCCATCTTTTATCTTTTGCCATAATTGAACCTGCGCCTCTCCACCATTTACGCTCAAAATAATTTTTGCATGGCCCTCGCTTATTTCACCACGCCGGAGTGATTCCTGAATTGTCTCCGGAAGTTGCAAAAGCCGCACAGTATTTGCGATTCCAGAACGCGGCTTTCCTATACGCTCCGCAATTTTTTCCTGCGTCAGAGAAAACTCGCGCATGAGCCGATCATAGGCAACCGCGCGTTCCATTGGATTTAAGTCCTCGCGCTGTATATTCTCAATCAGCGAGAGTTCCAGTTGCGTTTTATTATCAGCAACGCGAACAATAACTGGAACGGTCCGCAATCCAATATCGCGCGCCGCCCGGAGCCGCCTTTCGCCGGCGATGAGTTCGCAACGTCCGTCCGCGCGCTCTATTGCAACGAGCGGATTCAAAATTCCATGCTCGCGAATAGAGTCCGCCAATTCTTTCAGTTTTGCCTCTTCAAAAACAGTTCGCGGCTGATACGGATTTGCGATGATGTTATCCGGATTCACCTGTTTCACTTTCAGAGCTGACCCATTTTGAAAATCATTAACTGACAAGGCTTCTTGTTTTTCAAAGCCGAACGACTTGTTTGGTATAAGTGAAGAGAGACCTCTTCCCAGTCCTCCTTTTGACATAAGCATTTATTTGTGATATACTGCTGTCAGCAATAAAAGATGAGTGAAAAATCAAAATAAAATAATTTGTTTCTTATCCACACATTTTTACAGACATTTCCCTAATAGTATAGCAATTGCGCGCATTTTCGCAATTATCCTGATTTTTAAGGCATTCACCGTTGGTGCCTTATTTTTTGTGCGCGGAAACAATGTAAGCGCGGAATCCACAATTACCGCGAGAGCACTTATAGAACAAACGAACAGTGAACGCGCGGCTCAAGGTTTAGAGCCGCTGAAGACAAACAGCAAGCTCGCCAAAGCCGCATCCCGCAAAGCCTCGGACATTATTCAAAAAAATTATTTTGCGCATACAACGCCAAGCGGAAAACCGTTTTACAGCTGGATTCAGGAAAGCGATTACACATACAAAAGCGCGGGAGAAAACTTGGCGATCTCGTTCACAACTACGGAAGATGCAATCGCCGCGTGGATGATGAGCCCGAAACATCGCGAGAATATGCTTGATAAAAATTATGAAGAAATCGGCATTGCGGTTATTGGCGGAAATTTTCAAGGGAAAAATACAATTGTTATTGTACAGCTGTTTGGAGAACCGCCCTAAACAAGCGCCCGCCCGGTCATCATTTTCGGAATTGTGATGCCCATAATGCTCAAAATAGTTGGCGCAACGTCAGCCAAAACTCCTGAAGGAATATATGCGCTCAAATCAGGCGTAATTGATTTTTCCTGAATAAACTGTTTCCCAACAATAATCAGCGGCACCGCGTTTGCGGTGTGCTCTTTTTTTATATCCCCTGTTTGCGGATCAACCTTTGCTTCCGCGTTGCCGTGATCGGAAGTAATAACAACAACTCCTCCCTGACGGACAATTTGTTCAACAATAGGCTTGAATAGTCCGTCAAGAGTCTCAACAGCGAGGATCGTCGCTTTAAGATTGCCTGTGTGCCCAACCATATCCGCATTTGAAAAATTAACTACAAAAAAGCCGTAGGTTCGCATTTCAATTCTTTTCAGCAACTCTTCGCTGATTTCTCTCGCAGACATCATTGGCGTCTCATCGTACAGAAGAACTTTCGGCGATGTAATAAGCGCGCGATCCTCAAGCGGGTAGGGCTCCTCTCTGCCGCCGTTGAAAAAATATGTAACGTGCGCGTACTTTTCGGTTTCGGCGATGTGCAGTTGGCGGATTCCCTTTTCGCTTATAATACGCGCAAGAGGATACTCAATATGTTCTCCGGGAAACGCTACGGAAACAGGAAGTGAATAATCATATTGCGTAAACGTAACAACGCGCAATGTTTCCAAAAATTCTGCCCGCGGGAATGCTGTGAATTTTGGATCCGTAAACGCGCGGACAATCTGGCGCGCCCGATCCGCCCGATAATTAAAAAAGATGAGCGCATCGCGATTTGTGATCGGCGCGCTCTCTCCTATCACAGTCGGCGGAATCTGCTCATCAAAGATATTTTCACTATAGAAAGATGCAACCGCTTCATCCGCGCTTGCAAACGTTTTTTCCGATTTTCCACTCGCAATCGCAAGATACGCGGGTTCTATCCGTTCATATCGGCTGTCGCGATCCATTGCCCAAAAGCGACCGGCAATGCTTATAATCCGAGCCGGGGAGCGCAGACGCGCGATCGTTTCATCAAGTTGTTTCAAAAACAAAGGCGCGCTCGCGTATGGAGTATCGCGGCCGTCCAAAAACGCATGAATAAAGACGCGCGGCACCTGCTCTTTAACGCAGAATTCCAAAAGAGCAAACAAGTGCTCAATGTGTCCGTGCACGCCGCCGTTTGAAAAAATACCGGCGATATGGAAAGCCCCATTTTCATTTTTGATTTTGCGCGCCGCTGACAAAAACTTCTCGTTTTGAAAAAAATCCCCATCGCTTATGGCGCGATTTATTCGCGGCAGTTCCTGATACACAATACGGCCAGAACCCAAACTTAAATGCCCGACTTCTGAATTTCCAATCTCTCCCCACGGAAGCCCGACCGATTCTCCGCTTGCCTGAAGAGTTACAGTGAAATAGTGCTGTATCAGATAATCAAACACAGGAGTGCGCGCCTCTGTGATTGCGTTATACCTGGACGGAGGAGCAATACCCCAGCCGTCGTTAATTATAAGAAGGACTGGTTTCATATTGTCAAATTTTCTCCGGTCATCTCGCTTGGTTTTTCTAGTCCTATGATATTCAAAATAGTCGGCGCTATGTCTCCGAGTTTTCCTCCGACTTCTCCAGATTTTTCCCCGCGCAAACTAATCTTTTTTTCTCCCGCGATAATGAACGGCACAGGGCTAGTTTCATGCATGGTGTTTACAGGATCTCCGCCGATATTCTCGGCGTTGCCGTGATCAGAAGTTATAACGAGCGTACCCTGATTCTTCAGAACAAGAGCGAAAATTTGCCGGATCGCGCGATCAACCGCCTCGCACCCTGCCCGCGCCGCGATTATATTTCCAGTATGCCCGAGCATGTCGGCGTTTGCAAAATTCAAACAGAAAAAATTGTACCAGCCCTGTTTTAAGAGCTCTAAAACCAGGCTGGTAATTTCACGACTGCTCATTTCGGGAACCTCGTCGTAGGAACGCGCATCTTTTGATTTCACAAGAATGCGGTGTTCTCCGGCGATCGGTTCCCGATAGCCGCCGTTGAAAAAATATGTAACGTGCGCGTACTTTTCGGTTTCGGCTATGTAGACCTGCCGAAAATCCTCGCGCAACGCGATAGGAATAGTCCCTCGCACATCGCGCGACGGATAGGCTGTTAAAACCTCGCCGAGATCAGGCCCAAAATCTGTCATCGCGACAAATTTGATATTCCGAAGAACTTTTCGGCGGGTGAATGATCCCTGGTTCGCTTCCTCAAATGTATCCTGAACAAAGGGTTTGGTGAGCTGACGCGCGCGATCGGAGCGGAGATTATAAAAAATAATACTGTCGTTGTCGCCGATAATATCTTTCGCGTCTGTATTTTCATTTCTGATAATTGTCGGGGAAATGAACTCGTCTGTTTCTCCACGCGCATATGCGCTGGTGATTGCGTCCTCAAAACTTCTCTCTGTATATTTTGCCTCGCCTGCGACAAGCGCATTGTATATTTCCTCTGTGCGATCCCACGATTTTTTCCGGTCAAGATACAACCGCCCGGCAACGGTTGCAACAGATAGGGCTGAACCTTTTATCGTATCGCAGACATGTTTCCACGCATCTCTCGCGTATCGCGGATGGCTGTCGCGCCCGTCAGTGAAAAAATGCAGGATCATCCGGGCTTTGTGCTTTTGTAAAAGACGGCTTAATGCAATGAGATGATCCGGCGACATGTGCGGACACTGGCTCCCTGATAAAATCCCCATAAGGTGCACGCGTCCATTATGATTCTTTGCGTGT
>MHJU01000028.1:17082-20208 GCA_001818155.1 Candidatus Jacksonbacteria bacterium RIFCSPLOWO2_02_FULL_44_20
CGTGGGCGTACAAAAGCGTGTGCGGATACTCACGCCAAAGCCGATTCATAGCAGGAGTATTCGCGTTCGTAATCGCATTTAGGGGAGACGGCGGCGCAATGCCCCAGCCGTCAAGGATAACAAGAACAAGAGGTGGTTTAGTCATTAGCGATTTTCTCTTCAATTTCCATCAAGCGATTATATTTCTCCACTCTTTCTCCGCGGCTGATTCCAACCTTCACCATCTGGCAGTTGCACGCGACCGCCATGTCTATCATTCCAGTGTCGTTTGTCTCTCCCCCGCCCCTGTGAGAGACGATCGTCCAGAAACCTGCGCCCTTTGCAATCGCAATAGTTTCAAGCGTTTCGGAAACCGTGCCGATTTGATTCAGTTTGATAAGAATGCCGTTGCACGCTTTCAAAGCGATCGCTTTTTTAAGCCGCGCCGGGTTTGTAACAAGCAGATCATCGCCGATCAGCCGCGCTTTGCCGCCCAACCTCGCCTGCGCAAACACCCAGTTATCCCAGTCATCTTCGCCTAAAATATCTTCAAGCGATATAAACGGATATGAATCAAGCCATCCTTCAAAATAGCTGACGAGTTCCTCGGACTTAAGAAAACGGTTTTCTTTTTTGAGCTGATATTGCATTAAATCCCCTTCGCGCGTTCCTGCGACCAGTTCGGAAACAGCCGGGTCCGCCGCTAGCATAATATCTTTCCCGGGCGAGTAACCCGCGCGCTCAATTGCTTCCATAATGAGATCCCACGGCTCGCTGTTTAACTGCATACCGTAAGGCGCATAAGCTCCTTCGTTTCCGACGTTTGTGTTATAACCTCGCTCTTTCAATACATTTTTGAGTTCAAGATACACCTCTGCCCCGGCGCGCACACTCTCTTTCACAGAGAATAATCCACGCTTATCGTTTATGGACGGCACGATCAAATATTCCTGAAAATCAGTTGAATTATCCGCGTGTTTGCCGCCTTCTATAACTACTATCATCGGTTTAGGAAGAACATAGTTGGTAGTTGGTAGTTGGTAGTTGGTAGTGAGTAGTGTTTTCAGGTGTTCATACAACTCCATTTTCTGACTCGCGGCCGCGGCGCGGGCAACAGCAAGAGACGCTCCCAAAATCGCATTTGCCCCGAGCCGCGATTTATTCTGCGCGCCGTCAAGCGCGATCATCTTTTCGTCTATCTGCTTTTGATCATACGCGTCCTTTCCTAGAAGCGCGGAGCGGATTTCTGTATTAACATTTTCAACAGCTTTTAACATCCCCTTGCCGGCGTATCGTTTGTCTTCATCAAAAAGGACAAACGCTTCATGGCTTCCGGCAGACACTCCAAACGGCACAGACGCTTTTCCTATAGCGCCGTCTTTTAGGAGAACGGTTACCAAAAGCGAGCAAGTTGCCCCGGAGTTCAAAATCTCCCGCGCAAAAAGGTTAGTAATGGTCATAATGCAACATACAAGCCATCATATCAAAAAAGCGCCTGCCCTGCAAACGTTTGTGTTACTTGACTTCGTAACTTGTATGGTTTTTTGGCTTTGGAAAACTAAAAACCCTCCAAAAAATGGAGAGTTTTAGTCGAGCTGTTTAACTGAATAAAACAGCTTATCTCTGACTCAGATTAACTGCATTATAAAGTCACTTAAAAATTATGTCAAGAGCTGGCGCGCCCAGGCGGACTCAAACCGACATCTTTCAACAAGCAAAACTTAGTGCGGGAACCGTTTCGCGAGAGAAACGTGAATGCGGGAAATTCTCACGCTGGTGGACCCGAGGGGATTTGAACCCCCAACCTCTCGTGTATCAAACGATTGCTCTGCCTGATTGAGCTACGGGCCCGAATCCGACCAGCAAATCCCAGTATACCAAAAGCAAAAGACACTTGCAATGCAAATGTCTTTTGAAAGGTTACTCGTAAGCTCAATGGCCTACTTGTAAGCATCGCTTGATACACGAATTAATAACAAGGATAGCATACCAAAAAATCTTGTCAAGCCAACCAAACTAAGAACATAAAAATCATACACGTTTCAAGACCCTGATTTTTGAATCTGTGAGCAACGGAAAATATCCCGCACTAAATTTTGCTTACTTTACCAATGTGGTGGACATGGCGAGACTTGCACTCGCTTCGCTACGTGTCAATGGTAGTATGTTACTTCATACACCACAGTCCCAGATCAGATCCACCGTATCCTAGTATAAAACAAAAAGCACCCTCTTTCAAGGATACTTTTTGCTGACACGTAGCTTTGACCTATTAGTGTATAAGCCAAACTACCATTGTTAGTAACAACATTAACGTATCATAGTAGTTTTGTCAAGATACCAGCGTAAGCAAAACTTAGTGCGGGAACCGTTTCGCGAGAGAAACGTGAATGCGGGAAATTCTCGCACTGGTGGACCCAAGGGGATTTGAACCCCCAACCTGATGGGTATCAATCATCCGCTCTACCAATTGAGCTACGGGCCCGAGAACCACCAGCAAAGCCAAGTGTATCAAATATAAAAGACACTTGCAAGGCAAGCGTCTTTTAACAGGTTGCTCGTAAACCCAACGGTTTTATTTGAGCAGTGATTGATACCCAATTTAATTAAACTATAGCATACCAAAAAATCTTGTCAAGCCAACCAAACTAAGAACCTAAAAATCATACACGTTTCAAGACCCTGATTTTTGAATCGGGGTAGCGGAATTGATAACCACTTAAATGGTTGATAGATACATGTGCAATGGCGAGTCAAAGGCATTGGCTTTTTTCTTTTAGTCCTTCATCGCATACGGCGACTTTTCTTTGGGATAAATGCGGTAGCCGTACTTTTTGGCTATTTTTTTCGCCACCATATAACTTTGCTCTATCTGCTGATCCCACGAAAGACCTTTGTTTTTTTTACGCTGAAGCGCGTGTATTTCTTTAAGAACTTTATCTTCGTTCATAGTAGTTCTTCCGGAGACCTGATCTCGGGTGTTCGAAAACCCAAGCCCAGATTTACGGATTGTAATTGAGTAATTGTTGAGATACGGACAATGTGGCTAAAATTATAACTCGCAATAATGTCTGCGCTGTAATACACCGCGTAGGCGACATGCCGAGCATCATCCAAATTATTTGGAGATGCGAACATAAGCACTTC
>MHJU01000029.1 GCA_001818155.1 Candidatus Jacksonbacteria bacterium RIFCSPLOWO2_02_FULL_44_20
AGCTACAAGCTACAAGCTCTATTTCTGGGTAAAGAACGCGATTATTTTGTTGAAAATTTAAGTATGTTGATTTCAGGAGGCATGCCAATAATGGACGCTCTTGGCGCAATCTCGCAAGAACTGCGATCGCGCCGCATGAAAAATATCATTGCCGCGATGAAATCAGATATTGAATCCGGCTACCCGTTATGGAAAACACTTGCCAACACAGCGCTTTTTCCCGAGCATAGCGTTTCGTTAATTCGGCTTGGCGAAGAATCAGGGCATCTGACCGAAAACTTAAAAGTTGTTTCAGTTGAGCAAGAAAAAGATCGCGTGTTTAAATCCAAACTTCGTTCCGCAATGATGTATCCGATTTTTGTGCTCTCGCTTACCGTTATTATTGGTATCGGCATTGCGTGGTTTATCCTTCCAAAACTTGCTCTGGTATTTTCTCAACTTAAAATAAAATTGCCGCTTATAACCAAAATTTTGATTGGCGGAGGATCGTTTCTTGGGGAACATGGGGGAGTAGTTGTGCCCGCGGCTTTTATTGTAATGGCCGCTTTGTTTTTTTTTATATTTTCATTTTCCAAAACAAAATATATCGGACAATTTTTGTTATTTATTTTGCCAGGGGTTAGCGGCCTTATTAAAGAAGTAGAAATCGCGCGGTTTGGGTATCTTTTAGGGACGCTTTTAGAAGCCGGTTTGCCAATAACCCGCGCGCTTGATTCGCTTGCGAGCGCAACCGAGATTTCGCCGTATCGTAAACTATACGCGCATATACGCGATTCGGTTACTGACGGCAATTCAGTTCAAAAAAGTTTCGCGACATTTCATAATGCGAGACGGCTTATTCCGGCGCCGATTCAACAATTAATTGTAGCCGGCGAACAATCCGGCACCTTGTCAGAGACGCTGGTAAAAATTGGCAAGATGTTTGAGACAAAAGCGGACACAACCACTAAAAATTTAACCGTTGTTTTAGAGCCGATACTTTTAGTCATCGTATGGCTCGGAGTTGTTGCTGTGGCTCTCGCGGTAATTTTGCCGATTTATAGTTTGATTGGCGGGTTTAACGCAGGCCCTACACCATAGCCATGAAGAATGCCGGGTTCACTTTAATTGAGGTATTGCTTTCCATCACAGCGATCGCCATTATCGCCGGCATCTCTATTCCAGTTTATCAATCGTTTCAAAATAGAAACGATTTGGATATCGCGGCAACGGTCTTTGCGCAAACCGCGAGGCGGGCGCAGGTTTTAGCGCAAGCCGCAGACGGCGATACTTCATGGGGAACGCGGGCACAAAGCGGGATCATCGCGCTTTTTAAGGGCGTGAATTACGAGGGGCGCGACACGGCTTACGATGAAGTGTTTGATATGCCGTCAAGCATTATCGTCTCTGGAACACAGGAATATGTATTTACAAAATTCACAGGCTTGCCGCAAACCACCGGCGCTCTCACTCTTACATCTATGAATAATGAAACGAGAACCATTACAATCAATGCGAATGGAATGGTCAGTTATTAGTTTGTAGTTTGTAGTGGGTAGTGAGTAGAGAATATGAAAATAGAATCGTATGAAAACTTAATCGTGTGGCAAAAATCAATGGATTTGGTGATTGCTATTTATACAGTGACAGGAAAGTTTCCAAAAGAGGAGATATACGGTTTAACTTCGCAGATGCGAAGAGCGGCAGTTTCAATCCCTTCTAATATTGCGGAAGGGAGTAGGCGCAGCTCTCGGAAAGATTTTAGGAATTTTTTACTAAATGCATTTGGTTCTGGCGCCGAGCTCGAAACTCAAATTAGAATTGCAAGACGGCTTGTCTATGGAGAGGACAAGAATTATATACGGGCGGAAGCACTACTTAGTGAAGTAATGCGCATGTTAAACAAGCTCACTCATGAACTCAATGAATAAAAATCTACAAACTACTCACTACAAACTACAAACTAGTAATGGCTTTTCACTGGTAGAGGTAATTCTCGCGAGCGCCATTTTTGTTCTGCTTCTCACTGCTCTTGTCGGCGCGTATCTGTACGGACAAGAGTCAACCGCGCTTGCAGGAAACCGCGCTCGCGCCGCGCTTCTAGCAGAAGAAGGGCTTGAAGCGGTGCGAAATATCCGCGATGCGGACTTTTCAAATCTCGCCGACGGCGCTTATGGCTTGACTACGACAAGCAACCAATGGAACTTGTCCGGATCGTCTGATGCGACAGACATTTTTACGCGCCAACTTACAATTTCATCTGTTGATGCTAAAAGAAAATCAGTAACGGCAAATGTTTCGTGGCAACAAAATCCGCAGCGGATCGGGCTGGTTTCGTTTGCAACGCGCTTTACTAATTGGCTTGCATCAGGCATCGGAAATTGGTCGTTGCCGGCATTGGAGACCAGTTATGATCTTACAACTTCTAACAGCGGTAACGGCGGCGCAAATGCGTTGTCAATTGCGTTTGCAAACAACTA
Source organism: Candidatus Jacksonbacteria bacterium RIFCSPLOWO2_02_FULL_44_20 (assembly GCA_001818155.1). GTDB lineage: Bacteria > Patescibacteriota > Patescibacteriia > UBA9629 > UBA9629 > UBA9645. The sequence continues at coordinate 2,460 of MHJU01000029.1, forward strand.
TGTTTATTTAGGCAGAGCCAAGAGCGGAGGCAAAGAATTTTATATTTTTGATGTCTCAAATCCGGCAATCCCGAACATGGTTGGCTCTCGCGATTTGAACGGCGACCCAAATGACATTGTTATCAGCGGCAATTACGCCTATATCGCTTCTACGGACAATTCTGAAGAACTGCAGATTCTTGATGTAAGCGATCCCTCCGCGATTCAAAATGCAGGGAAGATTACCGTAGTTGATCTCACTGCTCTAAACAGCGGAAACAACAGTGCCAATGCAATCGCTCTCACAGTTTCCGGAACGTACTTATATATGGCGCGCGCCGCCGGCGATCCTTTTTTAATCTTTGATCTTTCAAATCCGGCAAATCCCGGCAACCCGATCGGCCGCACTGCGACTGTTACAGGTTCTCCAACCGATGTTCAGATTGCCGGAAATTACGGGTATCTTACATCAGACGATAATAACGCGGAGTTTCAAGTTGTAGATATAAGCGTAAAAACTCTTCCAGTGCGCGTTGGGTTTTTTGATCTCAATCTCGGCAATGGAGGCGCAGATGCCAAGTCGCTTATTTTGGCTGGAAATTATGCCATTGCGGGCAGGGTTGCCTCTGCCGCTCCGGAACTGTACAGCATTAATATTACAAATCCTTTATTGCCAGGCATTTCTTCAACACTGGAACTTGACGCTGATGTGCGGTCAATCTCTTATGATCCGTCATGGGTGTATGCTTTTTTAGCGACCAACGACAACAGCAATGATTTGAAAATAATTGACCTCTCAAATCCGGCGAGCTTGGGATCGCCGCCGCCTTTTGGACAACTGGACATAAATAATAGTCCGCAACAGATAGTGTATGAGATTAGTTTAGATCGCGCATTTGTCGCAAGTTCGGATAACACCCAAGAACTGCAAGTTATCAAACCGCAGTGAGCAGTGAATGAAAAACTACAAACTAATATGCTACCAACTACAAACTACAATCTAAAAAGCTACAAGCTACAAGCTAATTCAGGCTTCACTCTCATCGAGCTTCTTCTTTATGTTGCCATCTCGTCAGTTATGCTTTTAATTACCTCGCTTTTTTTACAGACTCTTTTGCAGTCCCGCATTAAAAACCAAACCATTGCCGAAGTGGAACAACAAGGACTGCAAGTAATGCAACTCATCACCCAAACCGCGCGCAATGCCGAAGTAATCACTGCGCCCGCTCCAAGCGCGAGCGATCAATCTTTGACGCTTGATGTGATAACAGCCGCAAACGATCCCACCGTGTTTGATCTTTCAGATGGCGCGATTCGCATCAAAGAAGGCGCTGGTGCGGTGATTCCGCTCACAAACTCACGCATTATTGCGTCAGCCATCACTTTTCAAAATCTATCGCGAGCCAACACTCCTGGCAGTATCCGTATTCAATTTACGCTCACCAATGTAAATCCCGAAGGCAGGAACGAATACAATTTCACAAAAACATTTACTGGTTCAGCCGCTCTGCGTCAGCCGTAATTATCAACATAGACGACTCTTCCAATGAAATATAAAAAGTACTATAATCAACCACAATACGGATACATTACTTTGATAAGCGTGCTTGTGATAGGCGCGGTTGGTCTCGCAATTACCATTTCTCTGATCCTGCTCGGGCTTGGGTCATCGCGAACGAGCTTTGCGCTGGAACAGTCAAATCAAACCAAAGCGCTTACAAACGCTTGCGCGGAAGAAGCTATGCAACAAATCCGCGACTCAATGTCTTTCACCGGCAACGGTAATCTCTCTCTAGGGCAAGGAACATGCAACTACACAGTAACAAGCCAAGGCGGACAAAACAGAACCATAACCGCTTTGGGCACAGTCGGAACGATTGTCCGGAAAGTAAAAATCATAATCAGTAAAATCAACCCAACCATTACCGTAACTTCATGGCAGGAAGTCGCGGATTAATGTATATTAACTTATATGTTTAAATCTATCATCCAAAAATTCATGAGTCAAAAGTCAAGTATTAAAACTTCTTACAGAGGTTTCACTTTGTTAGAAATTCTCTTGGTCGTCGCCGCCATTGCGATTCTGGCGGGCATTGTTATTTTAGCGATCAATCCGGGTAAACAACTTGGGGACACAAGGAATGCGGAGCGCCGCGCGGATGTCAATACCATTCTGAACGCCGTGTATCAATACACGATTGATAATAACGGAACACTCCCGACAAGCATCACCACCACGCAAACCGAAATCTGCAAAACCGGCGGCACGTGCACCGGTCTCATAGATTTGTCGGCCTTGACTGCCAGCGAAAAGTATATTACCAGCATGCCGGTTGATCCCAACGGAACCTGCAACGCGAATGGTGTGTGTTATGAAATTCTAAAAACCGCCAACGGTCGCATCACGGTCGTTGCTCCCGATGCCGAGCAAGGTGCGACTATTAGCGTTACAAGATAATTAAAAAAATAATTTTATGAAAAACAATAAAGCTAATGGCAAGGCAAAAGAATCTAGGGAGCTTGCTCTACATTATATGGAAGCATTGGTAGATGTTGCCAGAGAATCCTTCTTAATTCTTGACCCTAATTTGCGGGTAGTGATGGCAAACCAGATTTTCTACCAAAACTTTCAAGTTTCAAAGGGGGCAACGGAAAGTCAGCTTATTTATGAGTTAGGAAATGGCCAGTGGAATATTCCAGAACTTAAGGATTTTCTGGAAGACATTTTGCCGAATAAAAAAGCTATGAGAGATTACGAGGTTAGGCATGTTTTTGAAACAATCGGGGAGAAAACAATGGTGCTCAACGCCAGGCAAATTGACTCGGTACAGTTGATAATACTTGCAATTGAAGATGTTACAGACAAAAAAAACCTTGAAGAAAAATTAGCCGAGTGTGCCAAGGGACTTGAGGTTAAAGTAGCCGAGCGGACACACGATATTGCCACGAGAGTTAAAGAATTGGAAGCGTTAAACAAAACCATGGTCGGGAGAGAACTAAAAATGGTTGAACTCAAAAAAGAGATCGCGGACTTGAAAAAACGGGTTCAAAACGGCAACTGTAAGAATGGAAATGGGAAAAATCACAATGGCAATCACAAAAATGGCCGATAAAAATGACATCTCAAACTCCCGAGACTTTTTATAAGTCAATATTCGAAAACATGACTGATGGTTTGGCTTACTGCCAAATGATTTTTGACGCACAGAAGAACCCTGTTGATTGGATTTATATAAAGGTAAATAAAAATTTTGAAAAGCTGACGGGACTGAAAAACGCCAAGGGGAAGAAAGTCTCAAAACTCATTCCGGGCATCAGTGCTTCTAATCCAGAATTATTTAAGATTTACGGCCAAGTCTCTTTGACCGGGAAGCCGGAAAGATTTGAGACATATGTTGCGCCTTTATCAAGATGGTTTCTAGTTTCCGTTTTTAGCCCTCAAAAAAATTTCTTTGTGGCTTTATTCCAAAATATCACCGATCGAAAACAAATAGAGAAAAACTTGGAAGATGCCAGAATTGCCGCCGTAAATGTTCTCGATGATTTATTTGTTGAAAAATCAAAAGTTGAGACGGCAAAAGCGAAAGAAGAAGCGATTTTAATGTCTATCGGCGACGGACTCATCACTACTGATGAAAAAGGAAATACTATATTTATAAATAAAGCGGCCGAAAAACTGCTCGGCATAAAAAACGAAGAAATCTCTGGAAAAAGTTTTTTTGAAAGCACGACTATTGAAAACGAAGAAGGAGTAGCTGTTCCCTTGGAGAAACGTCCTATACATATGGCTCTGGCAACAGGCACTACTACTACTACTACTACTACTACTACTACGGGCCCCACCTACTATTATGTGCGGAAAGATAAGACAAAATTTCCTGCGGCCATTACGGTAACCCCAGTTATTCTTAGCGGAAAGGTGATTGGAGCGATAGGGGTATTTCACGACATCACCAAAGAAAGAGAAATCGACCATGCGAAAAGTGAGTTCGTTTCGCTCGCGTCCCATCAGCTTCGGACGCCGCTAACGGCTATTGGTTGGTATGTCGAGATGCTCCAATCAGGCGATGCAGGGGTTTTAAATGATAAGCAGAATAAATATTTATCAGAGATTTATACAGGAAACAAACGCATGGTGGAATTGGTCAACGCTCTCTTGAATGTTTCGCGTATAGAGCTTGGCACTTTTGTGGTGGAGCCGGAACCAACTGATGTCGTCCTACTTGCGCGGAGCGTGGTGGATGAACAAAAATCACAGATTGAAGCGAAAAAATTAAAGTTGAGCGAAAAATATGCTAAAGACCTTCCTCTATTCAACGCTGATCCAAAACTTCTGCGCATGGTATTTCAAAACCTCCTTTCCAACGCAGTGAAGTACACGCCAAAAGGCGGAGCAATAGAGTTTGCTCTTTGGATGGTAAAAGGGGGTGAGTCGGTTGATGTACAAAAAGCCGATGAAGATAGTATAGCCGTAAAGGTAACTGATGCGGGGTACGGCATACCAAAAAAACAGCAGAATCAGATTTTCACCAAGTTTTTCCGCGCCGACAATGTGCGAAAAAAAGACACTGAAGGCACTGGACTCGGTCTTTATATTGTGAAAGCAATTGTTGACCACTCTGGTAGTAAAATTTGGTTTGAAAGCGTGGAGAATAAAGGGGCAATATTTTATGTTACCCTGCCGCTCTCGGGAATGAAGAAAAAGGAGGGCGCCAAGGCGCTGATATAGCCAACCAGCATTTTTTTTGTATATTATATTATTAATCACAAGGCATATGGAAAACAAGAAAACAATTTTAATTATAGAAGATGAACGCTCACTGCGTGAAGCTCTACGCGATAAGCTTACACGCGAGGGTTTTTCTACGCTTGAAGCAAAAAACGGTGAGGAAGGCTTGGATGTTGCCTTGCGCGAGCACCCAGAACTCATCCTGCTCGATATTGTCATGCCAGTCATGGATGGGATGACGATGCTCAAGCAATTACGAGAAAACGCGTGGGGCAAAAATGTCAAAATCATAATCCTTACTAACCTTAGCGATATAGAAAAAATTGCCGATTCAGTGAAGAACGAAGTATACGATTACCTTGTCAAAACTGATTGGAAACTTGAAGATGTGGTTACAAAAGTTCGTGAGCGGTTGGGGGAATAGTTTTAATTCACGATCTGGCGACATTAAATAAGAATGAAACGCTTTATGTCCCACATTTCATCAATACGAGCGCGCCTTATTTTGTTGCTAGTTTTGGCGCTTATTTTTTTGTCAGGCATTGGTTTTGGTAGCATGGCGCAAAGCAACGCTTTAATCGGCGCGGGATTGTTTTTAATCGGCATCGGCGGATTTGCGATTATTATGGCCGCGTCATATCTAATTATAAAACAGGTGCAGTCACTCAATAAGATATCAGCAAACGCTCATGCGGCGGAATTGGAACGCGATCGGCTTCAGGTGATTTTATCATGCATGGGAGAAGGGCTCATTGCGATTGATGCCGATTACCGCGTCATTATGTGCAACGATCGCACCAGCGCCTTTCTCCGCACGCCGCCGATTGAAACGATTGGCAAAGAGATTCAGGAAGTGTTTCCGATATTTCGCGCAGGCGAACCTGGCCGAATCTGCACAAAAAAAATTCTTGCGCAGACTATTCAAGATATTAACATCATCACTATCAAGCTTGCGGATAAATTTTTATGCAAAAATAGCATCGGTCAAACCTTCCCGGTAGCCATTGTTGCAGAAACTCTGCTTAAAGATACAGACATCATCGGATCGGTTATTTTATTCCGCGACATTTCCGAAGAAAAAGAAGTGGATCAGGCAAAAGACGAATTCGTATCGCTGGCTTCTCACCAGTTAAGAACTCCGCTTTCAACCATTAACTGGTATACAGAAATGATTTTAGAAGGAGATGCCGGACATATTTCAAAGAAACAAAAAAGTTTTTTGCATGAAATTAACACTGCAAACAAAAGAATGACGACTCTTGTGAGTTCGCTTTTAAACGTTTCGCGCATAGAACTCGGAACGTTTGCGATAGATCCGAAGCCGACCGACGTTATAGTTCTCATACGAGAGGTTTTAGGAATGTTAAAGCCGGAGATGGACAAACACGAAATTAAACTCCAAGAGCAGTATGGCGAAATTCCGATTATGGATGTTGACCCTCAATTGATGCAGATTGTATTTCAAAATCTTATTTCCAATGCCATAAAATACAGCCCGAAAGGAAGCGTTGTCGGTATAGAGATTTCATACAAGAAGCAGTTAAAAAACGGAGCAAAGAGAGCGCAAAAACAACTTGTTATACGAATTCGCGATACTGGCTACGGCATTCCAAAAAACCAGCAATCAAAGATATTTACAAAATTGTTCAGAGCTGATAACATAAAGAGCAAAATTACTGACGGAAATGGGCTTGGTTTGTATATTGTAAAATCAATCATCTCTCACTCAGGCGGAACGATTTCCTTTGAATCAGAGGAAAATAAAGGCACTAGTTTTTGCATAACCTTGCCAGTCTCCGGCATGCGCCAAAAAATAGGCGCTAAAAAATTGGGAGGCTAGGCATTCGTCATTATGATGGAAAAAAATAAAAAACGGCATACCATTCTCGTTATTGAAGACGAAGAGCCGATACTAAGGGTGATAATTGAGAAACTATCCCTGCATAATTTTAACACAATCACCGCAGGCACAATAGAAGACGCCTTGAACACGTTACAGGACGAGGCACGGATTGACGCGGTATGGCTTGATCACTATCTTCCTGGCGGAAAATCAGGTATTGATTTTGTGCGAGCCATAAAAAAAAGTGTTGTATGGAAACATCTGCCAATTTTTGTTGTGTCCAATACCGCAGGAAAAGACAAAATAAAACAATATAGAGAAATGGGCATTACGCAATATTTTGTAAAAGTGGAAAATCACTTGGGTAAAATCGTAGAAGAAATAGAAACATATCTAAAACAGGCAGTATAAGGTCGAACTGCCGTTATCAACCGTAAATACCATAGAAATATATGACAAAAAAAATACTTTTAGGAATTTTTATTCCAACAATGCTCTTAGCCGCGGTTGTGGCTTATGCGCAAACAAACACTGGAACTACCAAAAAATCATCGTTTGACGCTGTATGCGTGCAGGGAGCTCTTGATAAGCGAGATACAAGCATTATTGCCTCTTGGGATGCTTATGCAACCTCGGCAAAAACAGCTATTACAACGCGCACGACAGCGCTAAAAAGCGCGTGGGGCATAACAGACGCGACACAGCGTAAAACGGCCATCAAAAAAACATGGAGTGATTACAAAACAGCTATTTCAACAGCGCGAAAAACCTTCAATCAATCGCGTAAAACAGCTTGGCAAAAATTTCGGACCGATCGAAAAACCTGCAAAGGCGTGAATCCCGCAGATGACGCAACTTCTGAAAGCGTAGACGCGCAATTATAGTTTATTAGCCAATTTCTGCATAAACACAAAAACTCATCCTATATGAAAGGGTGAGTTTTTCGTAACTTTAAGAAAAATATATGGACATTGAAAAACAACGTGAACGAAAAATTCGCGCGCGAAAAATGCTCACTGTTTTGCGGAGAATCTTTCCGGACGCCAAATGCGCACTCTTCTATTCCACTCCATTGGAGCTTCTTATCGCGGTAATGCTTTCTGCGCAATGCACTGATAAAAAAGTGAACGAGGTGACGACAAAATTATTTAAAAAGTACCGTTCTCTTTCTGACTATGCGCTCGCGCAAAGCGCGCAGTTTGAAAAAGACATTCAACCAACCGGTTTTTACAGAAATAAAGCCAAACATATATTGAAAACCGCGCGCGTAATTAAGAAAAAATTTCACGGCGAAGTGCCTGATAAAATGGCTGACCTTTTAACGCTCCCGGGCGTTGCAAGAAAAACGGCAAACGTAGTCCTTGGAAACGCCTACGGAATTGTAGAGGGAATTGCGGTGGACACGCACGTCCGTCGTTTTACGCTAAAATTTGACTTGAGCGATCACAAAGATTCTGCTAAAATTGAACATGATCTTATGGAAATTATTCCAAAAAAGGAATGGTTTCTGCTCACCTTTCAGATGATTGAGTACGGACGGCAAATCTGTCGCGCGCGAAAACATAACTGCGCGGAACATCCGCTAACGAAAATTTATCCTCCTGCGGCACACCGATGGCCGAGAGCTCAATAAGTTGTATTATGATCGTCAAAAATCCTCCACCAAAACCGCTTCTCATCTACGACTGTCATTGCCGTCTGTGCCGCTGTTTTGCGAAACGATGGAAGCGAAAAATTGGCGAAAAAATTGACTATGAGCCATTTCAAACCGCTGCAACGCGGTATCCAGAGGTACCGAACACAGATTTTGTTCACTCTGTGCAATTGATTTTACCAAGTGGCGAGGTGTGTTCAAGAGCGCACGCGGTCTTTACAATTTATGATCTTGGAGGGGAAAAATCCCGCCTGCTTGCTCTGTATAAAAATTTTCCTTTATTTGCGAGGATAGCCGAATGGGGATATACTATAATAGTGCTTCATCGGACAATGTTTGGGATAGTATGTAAAACAAATACCTATGAAACTCAAAAACAAAAAAATCGGCATTTTACTTGAGGAGATGTATCAGGAGCTTGAAGTGTGGTACCCATACTACCGCTTACGCGAGGAAAAAGCTGAAGTAACGTTCATAGCTCCCGAAACTGGAAGGGAATATCACGGAAAATATGGATACCCGGCAACGGCAGACATCACGATTATGAACGCTCATCCGGAACACTTCGACGCAGTGATTATCCCAGGCGGCTTTGCGCCGGACTTTATGCGCCGCACGCCCGAGATGATTGGGTTCGTGCGAAAAATGGGAGAGCAAAAAAAAATCCTCGCCGCGATCTGCCATGGCCCGTGGATACTCGCCTCCGCCGGGCTTCTGCAGGGCAAAAAGGCGACATGCTTTTTTGCAATCACCGATGACATTAAGAACGCGGGCGCAACCTATCTTGATGAGCCCATTGTTGTGGACGGAAACATCGTCACTTCGCGAAAACCCGACGATCTTCCCGCTTTTTGCGGCGCGATCATTGCGGCACTCACTGCTGATACTATATATGCTCAATGAGCTTACGAACAAAAAATGCGTCCGGTGTGAGAGCAAAACGCCACCGCTTGAAAAAATAGAGTTACAGAGCTATCTAAAAAAACTTCGAACCTCATGGGAACTCATTGACGGAAAGAAAATCAAACATGCGTTTATTTTTAAAACATTTCCGGAAGCGATCTCGTTTGTGGATCGCGTCGCGGAAATAGCGGAGGCGGAAGGGCATCATCCAAATATCCACATTTACTACAACAAGGTGGTGATTGAACTTAGAACACACTCAGTCGGAGGACTGTCTGAAAACGATTTTATCCTTGCGGCAAAGTTTGAAACGATCCTTTCACCCCGCCCCACTCAACAACCGTAAACCCTTTCCGTAGCGGGGTTTTTATTTCATTTCCAATAACCTTCACCTACCCTGCCACTTTCCAGATCATGCCAATACTGTTCATTCATTCTGCCATTACTCAAGGTATTAAAATAATTTTTACACATTTCTATCTTACTATTCAGTACGGTATCGTTTCTGCTCATAGAGTATGCGCGAGGTAAATTAACCATTACATATTGCACTACAGTAGCTTGATCTTCTCTAACCGCTGACAAACCATACGATTCCATGAAACCGATCGGACGGTTCTTAAAATCTTTTGTACGAACATTTAAATCATAGGCATTGATGCCTTCTGGATTGCAGGCAATCCACGGATCATCATCTTCATCAAAAAATCTTGTTATCTCGTCGCTTGCATCAGCCATATGAAATAACTCATGATGAAAAATAAGCGCTAATTTCACTCCCTCATGCCATGGAACTAGTTTGTTTATATTCTTTAGTTTACTATACGCTTCAATATATAAACTTCCTATTGTTGGAGTAAACCCAGACGTATCTGTCTTTTGAGCTTCGTCGCCTAACCTCTGTAAAGCTCTTAAAATAAAAAGTTCTTTCAAATTGCATCGGTTGATATATTCAGGTGGATATTTAATAAATTCTTTCTTTAAAAAACTCAACATCTCTTTCTCTTCACTTAAAGATAATTCAGTTCCTTGTATTGTAATGAGTTCTTCGGGTTTGAATTTACGTGCTTTGACATCGCACTTGTAGTTATTTTTAAAAAATTGTTTTAAGGATTCAACCTCTTTATTAAGCAACTCTTTTCTTCCTTCACTTTGCGTATCGCAACCAGAAGCTAACACAGAAAATGCCCCTAGTGCTCCTGGAAATTCTCTGGTTAAAAATTCTCTTCTTGTTGATATTCTATCTTTTTCCATACTTTAATGCCCTCGCCCCATTTTGCATGTTTCATCGGAAGACACTTTTTCGATTAGTGCGAAAAAGCATGAAAGCCATAAGCGCAATTAACATTAGAAGAAGCGCGCCGTACGCAATACCCTGCAGAACAAGCCCGAGCGCTCCAAAGGCAAGAGAAATTCCCCAAAGCAACATAACTGCTCTGTGCTCGGAAAGTCCGCTTCTTATGAGTTTATAGTGCAAATGCCGCGCGTCTCCTATAAACGGAGATGTCTTTGCCTGAAATTTTCGTTCGTACATCACCCATAAAAGATCAAGTATCGGAAGCCCGAGCACGAGAAGAGTAACGCTGATCTTTGCAGGGCCAATAAGAGAAAGCGCGCCGAGTAGGAATCCCGCGATCGTGCTTCCGGACTCTCCTAGAAAAATTTTTCCGGTTATGTTGTATGGAAGAAACCCGCCGTATGAGCCAGTTAAAATAATGGCAAGCAAAGCTGGAAGCGGCTGATTAAAGATATTGCTTGTGAAAAATAGGACCATAGCGCCAATTACTGTAATACCAGCGACAAGTCCGTTCAACCCATCTAAAAGTTTAGTCGCGTACATAAGGATCATGAGCCAAACAAAAGTAAAAAGATCGGTAAACAAGGTAATTTCGTCGCCTAAAAACGGAATCGTCCACACTTTTAAGTGAATAAGCGGATCGCTTGAAAGTCCAAAAAAATAGAGCGGATTTGTGATATTATCCTGCCCAAGACCAAAACCGATCATAATCAATGAAGCCAAAATCGGGCTTACGATCTGATATCGCGCTTTTAATTTATATTTATCATCCAGCGCGCCGCCAAGCATAAGAACAGCGCTCCCGATCAAAATGCCGCTCACTATATTCAATTCTATTATTGAGTCGTCAACAATAAATAATAGCGCGCAGGCGATTATTATACTGAACGATAAAAAAACCGCCGCTCCACCAAGAAGCGGGGTTGATGTTTGAGTATCCAAAAATCCATACCGAACCGCAAACGTTCGGACCAATCGCGTTAAAAAATAAGACACGATGCCGACAATGATGAGCGTAAAAAAAGCAAGCTCGGTAGTAATCATACGCGCCCATCCCCCGCCTTCACTAACCCAAGAAACAGCGGATGCGGTTCAAGAGGGCGCGATTGAAATTCGGGATGAAATTGAACGCCGACAAAAAATGGATGATTTTTGAGTTCAACGATCTCCGCCAAATTTCGCTCGCGATTTACGCCGGAAATGCTCATCCCGCGATTCTCCAATTCTTCACGATACTTGTTATTCAGCTCATAGCGATGACGATGACGCTCGTGAATCACGGATTTTTTATACAAACTGCGCGCGAGCGACCCATTAGTAAGAGCGCACTCGTAACTCCCGAGCCGCATGCTAGCGCCGTACTGTTTTTTTGCCATGAGCTGTTTTTGCTCTGGAAGGATATGAATCACAGGGTCAGAAGTTTTGGAGTCAATCTCTTCTGTATGAGCTCTGGGTTTTCCTAAAACATTGCGAGCGAACTCAACGACTGCAAGTTGCATGCCGTAGCAAAGCCCTAGATACGGAATTTTCCGCCTCCGCGCGTATTCAATCGCTCTGATCTTCCCTAGAACTCCACGGCTACCAAATCCTCCGGGCACGATAATTGCGTGAAAATTGTTTAATTTTGCAAGCGCGCGAGAAGACGTTTCAAACTCCTGCGAATCCAGCCATTGAACCTCCGGCTTACGATTCAGCCGCCATGCAGCGTGCTTGATTGCTTCAATCACTGAAATATACGAGTCCTCCAGAATAAATTCGCCTGTATCAAAATACTTGCCGACAATGCCGACTCGTACTGGCGTGCGAACGTTTTTAATGCGGCGTGCCAGATGTTCCCATTTAGTAAGCCCAAAGCGACTGCTACTGCTCGCTTTCGGCATTCGCAATGCCTTTACAATTTTTTCCGCAAGATGATCGCTGGCAAAGAGCAAGGGAATTTCGTAGATAGATGCAACGTCCGGATTTGAGATGATGTTTTCATACGAGACATTGCCAAATACCGCAATCTTTTCTTTACGCTTATCGTCCAGCGACCGTTCCGCGCGCGCTATAACAAACTCCGGCTGAATTCCTGTGGATTGCAAAGTGCGGATAGAATACTGCACAGGCTTGCTTTTCATCTCTCCCACTGATTTCGGAATCGGAAGATACGAGACGTGCATGTTGATAACATCATCTGGAGACTCGCGCTTCAATAAACGATCCGCTTCCAAAAAAAGAACGTTTTGATACTCGCCGACAGTGCCGCCGATCTCTGCGATGACAATATCAGCATCATCTCTCTTTGCGGCCTCTTTGAGGCGGCGTATCACCTCCTCCGGAACATGCGGCACTACCTCCACACACCGCCCGCCGTACTCAAGATTGCGCTCGCGTTCAATAACTTTTTGATAGACTTGTCCTGTTGTAAGATAATTCACTCGCGAAAGCGAACGGTGTAAAAATCGCTCGTAATTTCCAACGTCCTGATCTGTTTCAACGCCGTCGCTCGTAACAAAAACCTCGCCGTGTTCTGTCGGGTTCATAGTGCCGGCGTCAATGTTCACGTATGCGTCGCATTTAACGCACGTAACTTTATATCCTTTTGACTCTAATAGAGTCGCAATCGCGGAGGTCGTAATCCCTTTTCCAAGAGTTGATATCACGCCTCCGGTTACAAAAATGTATTTTGTGCGCATAGGGTTAAATTTTACCGAGTGTACTTTAATTGAATTCAAAACTTCGCGGGGCATAATATCCTAGGTAATTAGTGGGAAACGTAACCAAAATAGACTGATAAAAGTAACTTGAAAAGATTCTCCTGACGATGGTTGAACCGGTACTCCACTTCCTTAAGATACATCGGAAAGTGATATTTGGAAACCCCTCGGTAGTTGTATAGGATATGCTTGGCAAAACTCCAAAATCCTTCAATACCGTTTATGTGATTTTTGGTCTTCTTGCTCACCATATCTTTCGAGTGATTAACGGTGAGATGCTTACCAAGTCGTTTGAGGGAATTATAGCTCTTAAAAGTATCCGAATAGTAGACTGAACCTTTCCTTGTTTTCTTACGAATGACGGTCATAAGATCATCAGCTGATACTCCTTCCACCACTCGCGTATAGACCCTGCCATCTCGCTCTAGAAGGCCAAATACAATGCTTTTCCCAGCCGCACCTCTTCCCCGCTTGCCCTTTCTCCTGCCGCCGAAATATGATTCGTCCATTTCAACCTCGCCAGAGAGTTTTGCTCCCTCAAGTTCTGCGATATAATAGAGAGAAAGACGGAGCTTTTGATAGACTCTGGTCACGGTCTGATAGTCCATTCCAAGATCATTTGCCAATCGATAGGCCGGTTGTTGTTGGTAGAAGCCAGTAACGATACCGATCTCGGTACGAATCATTTTTAAACTTTTCTGCTTATGACACAACCTGCATTTCACATATCCACGCGTCGTCTTATTTACCTTAAACGACCCGCACCAAACACACTTTTTCCCTCGTAAAAAGTTGGCCGCGCACCCGAAAACGTTCTTTCGTCTTGTAACCATAAGGGTATTTTAACTCCTTGAGGTTACGAATACCACTAATTACCATATCCTATTTTAAGCCATATTCCAGTTTGACAGTATCTAGGCAATTTGATAGTATATAAACATTACGACGGAAAGGGATCCGAACGGTTAACTACCTAAGGAGCCCTTTTCTTTTTTTATTTTCCTTCTAACCTGTTCTGCGCCCAAATCCGCTCTGTATTTCAGCTCTATACTTTTGTATAAAGACGATGCCTTCATTTGGTTAGGAAAAAGGATTTTCTCAAACCTTCTCTCTTCAATGAGAAACTCTACTAATAATTTGTAGTCGCCATCTCCTGATACCAAAACAACATTGTCAAAGCTCTCTTTTCGGTAAAGCATTTTCATAATGTAGAAAACAATGTCAGTATCCACATTTCCCTTTTTCACGCCAAGCATCGCCGGATTATGTTCCTTAAACTTCAAAATAAACCCCGATGACTGTATTTCATCATATAAATCTTGATATTTCTCCTGCACAAAACCAAGAAAATAGTACGCTTTTTCTACGCCATATTTCCGCCGCAAATATACCCGAAACCGCGCTAAATCAATACGCCACGGCTTATCAGCCGATGTAGTGCTCATATACATATTCTGCCCATCTACAAAAGCAAGGTTATTTTTCTGTTCGTCGTTTTTTGCCATATTTTAAAATCACCTGCGCCTGTTTGAGTAAGTTAAAAACTTCGTGGAGCATAATTAGGTTAAACTTAATTTTTCAGAGTATTCAATCTCTATTTCAGTAATTCGTGCACGTTCTCCGCGGTAGAGATTGTCTAGGACTAATTGAAAATCTTTTTTGATATTTTCCGCAAAACCATCTTTCCATGCATATTGGTGTGAGTTTTCTAATAATCCATCATACTTGAATTGCATCCCGATGGAATTTAAAAAGACCGTTATGTCCTTTAGCAAATCAAAAATCTGGTTACGTGAAGGAATAACAACCTTATCAAATTGTTTGTTCCCATGCGCAAAGAAGTTATTTCTTGCTATTCGTAACTTTTTAAGCGTCTCTTTATTCTCTTCCGATAAGTCTTTTTCTGGGTCGCCACAGGTAATATGAAATTTTTTTGCTTCAGAAATTAAATTAAATAGTGAGAGTCGCTCTTTCTTTTTCTCATCCTTCTCAAAAAGTTTTGTTATTGAAAGGACTACCGCGTAAGATATTCCGTCCTCCAACGGTTGGAAAAAAAATTTATGCCTGTCGATAATTTCTAAATTTCTTTCTACCGTTTCTTTGTCCAAATGATTAGAACTTCTACAAAGATAGGAACAAGCAAAAAGTTCAGCATAACTACTCGTTTTGTATACCTGACTACATATTCTGTTCCACAAACTTAACAATTCTTCTTTGTTATTTGGCATAAAACTCCCCATTAACCCTCTTATCCTCCTCGCTCACGTCGTATTCTAAAAGTATCACCATAGATAGATTTGTTCGGTACTCAACGGCTAAAATGAATTATCATGAGGCAAGATCGCAGGATAATTGATCATATCTATCCACTACTTTGCTATTATCAAAACTTCTTTTGAGTTTCCATTGCTCAAAACATATTTATAGTCCAGCTTTTTAATTTCAACGGACTTTTTATATTTTTTGAGCATATTTACCAATTCAGATATTGTCGGAGTTCCGTCATCACGATAGGAAACTACTAAAATTGAATTTTTGAATTTGTCAAA
>MHJU01000030.1 GCA_001818155.1 Candidatus Jacksonbacteria bacterium RIFCSPLOWO2_02_FULL_44_20
CATGCTCGGCTTCCCTCCCATGCTCGCCTCGTTTACCAGCGCCCGCAGTACATCTGCCTCGGCAATCAGTTTTCTGCGTTCGTCATCAAGCGCGATAATTTCATCAACATCAACCGCGCATTTCCTGATGCGGTTGTTTTGTTTGATTTTCTCTGGATTTTGGCGGATTAGGTTAAGGGAGAGCATAAATGGAAAAAATTATTTAATCACCACATCCTCAATCACCACGTCTTTCAACGGATGATCTTTTGCATCCTTTTCAACGCGCAAAATCGCCTCAACAACCTCGATACCTTCTGTTACGCGCCCGAAGATAGTGTGTTTGCCATTTAGCCACGGCGTGGATTCGGCGGTAACAATAAAAAACTGGCTTCCGTTGGTGTTTGGGCCGGAGTTTGCCATTGCAACCGTCCCCTTCACCAATTGATCCGCCGGCGAAACCTCATCGGCAAATGTGTATCCCGGCCCTCCAGTGCCATCATCGCTCCAGTCGTCGTCTTTAGAGTTTGGATCTCCAGTTTGAATCATAAAGTCCGGAATGACGCGATGGAATTTTACGCCGTCATAAAAATTTTCCCCAGCTAACTTAAGAAAATTAGCCACCGTAATCGGCGCGCGATCTGGAAACAGTTCAACTGTAATATCGCCTTTTGTGGTTTTTAGAACTGCAGAAATCTGCTGTGTTTTTACATCTTCTTGTACAGGTTGTACAGGAACATTGCTTAAAGAAGCTCCATCCTGCACAGACTGTGAAATCACCACCTGAATTTGGTAATCATCCTGTTTTATCACCTGAGACTCGCGAGGATATGGACCAATATCAATGAGTTTGACAACATACGAACCAATCGTACCTTCTTGTTTTGAAGGCAAAATCAACTCCGTAACACCCATTCCGATATCCCCACGAATAAGGGCAAACTCGACCTTGACCTCACCAGCGCTAATACATTGGACATCAGACGGACACCGACTATCCGCAATGCTCATCACTGTTAATGTATCTTCCCCAAGCGCAACTGGTTGGTTATCCTTCATCGCAAAAGGAACATTCAAATTGGCACTCCCCTCCTTTTTGGATTCTGGCTTTTTGGTTACCGTATGACTGCACGCGCTTAAAACTAATAATGCTCCGATGAAAAACAATACTTTTTTAATCATATTTTTTGATTCTTCAGCCGCTATACCACCTCCTTGGCAAAACGCTGAAATATTTACGTTACTACAACCCCAACTCCCCTGCACGCGCCTGCATTGCCAGAAGAGTCAAAGAAATAAGCTCGTCAAGCTCCATGCCTAAAAATTCTTTGCACTTTAAGATAATTTCCCGATTCACTCCTCGCGCAAACGCCTTATCCTTGAATTTTTTGATGACTGACGGAATATCAACTGAAGCCAGCTTTTTATCCGGCTGAACCCGTGCCGCGGCAACAACAAGCCCGGTTAGTTCTTCTGCACAATACAATACTTTTTGCATTAGAGTCTCGGGCTTTAACCCGTGCGTGTGGTTGTGCACTTTGATTGCCTCAACAATTGCGGGATGAACACCAATTTTGTTCAATATCTCGGCAGTCATGATGGAGTGTTTCTGCGGCTCACTCTCGGTTATCTCCCAATCCATATCGTGCAGAAGTCCTGCCATTGCCCATGCGTCTTTATTGATATTGGCAATCCCCTTCTCCTGAAAATATATTGCCAAAGCGCGCATCTGAATTTCTACCGCAAGATTATGTTTAATGAGGTTGGGATTTTTGACATACTCATGCAAAAGTTCTAACGCCTTCTCACGCGTAATCCCAATATCTTTAATCTCAACTTCTTTCTGTAAAGGTTTTTCTGTTTGCGATGGTCGGAGTAATGGAAACATCGTGCATTCCCGCACTGATTTTCCTTCTAAAAACGCGAATAACCGTTCGGAAATGCCAAGCCCACACACCGGCGGCATGCCGTATTCCAGTGCCTCAACAAAATCCTCATCCAGCATCTGCGCCTCTTCATCCCCGGCGTCCCGCATCCTCTGTTGCTCTTCAAACCGCGCTCGCTGGTCAAGCGGATCATTTAACTCGCTGTATCCGTTGCATAACTCGCTCCCGGCTAAAATTAGCTGAAAACGTTCAGTAACTTGCCGATTCGTTCCGCTCTTTTTTGCAAGCGGGGAAAGTTCTACAGGCGTATGAATTATATAAAGGGGGCCGCTAATGCGTTTCCGGCAGTACTTCCACAATAAATCCATCAAACGCCCGCGATCAGCATACGCTTCGGAGGAAACACCAAGCTCGTCGCATTTGTTTTGCAGATCTGTATTTTTTGCATGTAAAACATCTATGCCAACCTGTTGTTTTATCGCATCGGTAAAATCAATTCTCTCCCACTCATGAGAAAGGTCTATCGCATGTTCTCCGATTGTAAATGCAAGCGTTCCAAATGTCTGCTCTGCGGTATGGCAGATAAGCTCTCGCGTTAATTCCATACCGTGGGAATAATCCGCGTACGCCATGTAACACTCCATTTGAGTATAATCCTGCAAGTGTTCATGATCAATGCCTTCATTTCTAAACTGGCGGCCAATCTCAAATGTCTTTTCAAATCCCGCAATCATGAGCCGTTTTTGCCAGAGTTCACCAGTTGAAATCCGCAAATATACATCTATATCAAGGGCGTTGTGGCGAGTAATAAATGGCTTCGCAGTAGCCCCGCCGGCTGTGGTTTCTAAAACTGGAGTGTATACCTCAATAAACCCGCGCGCAATCAAAAATTCACGCATGCTGTTCCAAAACCGCGCTTTACGAACAAACATCTCTTTTAAGGGCGGATTGAGTAAAAAATCCAAATAACGTTTGCGATGACGCGTTTCAGCATCATGAATTCCGTACCAGCGCGATGGGGTTCCAAGAATTGCCTTGCTGATAAGGTGCCACGCCGACGCGAGCACTGTCCGCTCTCCGGCTTTTGTCTGAAACACCGTGCCTGTAACTTCTATAAAATCGCCGATGCCAACAAAATTCAGAAAATCTTCATATGTTATCTTGATATTTTTAAGCTCATCTTTCTTTAGATATATCTGCATTCTGCCTGTTCCGTCTTCTAAATCAGCAAATAAAGAGCCTCCGTGTTCTCTTAACCCAATGATCCGCCCGGCAATCGTAACAATGTTAGCGCTCGCGCAAAAGTGATCAAAGCCATCCAAAACCGCGCGGATAGTGTGCGTCCGAGCTGTTTTTGAAGGGTATGGCTCAATACCACGCGATTCCATTGTCCGCAGGCATTCAATGCGGATTGCTCGCTCGGTTATTTGCTCATTCATAGAAATTATACTCGTAATTCAAAATTCAATCTGCTCTTTAGTAATACGGTAAGTTCGCTAGAAACCGCATCAGCCTCGCTACTTGTGAGTGTTTTTTCCAAAGACGAATACACAAATCGCAATGTAATGCTTCGGCGCCCATCCGCCAGCCGAAACTCATCAGAAAGAGAGACATTGGAAAGAAGTGGAGAGAATTTTTCAGTGATTTTTACAATATCTATGTAGCGAACAGTGTCAGGAATAATAAAATTGATGTCGCGCGTAACAGAGGGATAAATTGGAATCGGCTCAAAACGCAACCTTTTTGAAACCTGCGAGAGAAGAGGCGCTATGGCGCATTCAAACATGGCAATGTTTTGGCGAAATTTATATTCCGGCTCATCATCAGGACTGATCACGCGAATCCAGCCAATATCAATGCCCTCGCGGTTAATAAGGATCTTATTGTTTTCTTTTTTGTAAGATAGCGCGATAACCCCTAACTCTGTAAAAAGATATTCAAGATGCCCCTTAAGACGACGATAGAGATCATAAAGTGCGGCTCCTTTATATGCAACAACTCCCGCTAACATAGTACTTTCTTTTGGAAGTACGGAATCTGGCTCAAAGACTGTGCCAAGTTCAAAAATTTTAATTTCGTCAAATAAACGAAGGTTGCTTGATGCTTTCCTAAGTAAAAGCGGAATAAGTGAGCGACGGAGATATTGTTCGTCAGGACTTATCGGATTTTCTACCTCAACATGACTGGCGGCTCCGCCAATAAATTCGGCCTCTTTCTTCCCATAATATGAATACGTATAGACTTCGTTAAACTCTGTGCTAGCAAGAAGCGTTCTTGTGGCTTGTTTTGCATCGTACAACCGATTTATTGGAGGCGGCGCAATAACGCCATTCAAAGGAACTGGCGGAATTGCGTTATAATCTCGCATACGTCCAACCTCCTCGGCAATATCCGCAGGAATCTTAATATCATGACGCCACGACGGAATTGAAACTGTGAACACATTTTTTGTTTTATCTGAAATTTTTATGCCGAGGCCGACAAGCGTTGCTTTTATATCTGTTTCTTTTATTTCATAGCCTAACAGCATGTTTAAGTAATTAAGTTGCACATCAAACTCAATCTCTCTCGGATCTTTGGTCGCAACTTTTACAATACCAATGCTAACAATTCCGCCGCAAACATCTTGAATCATGTCTGCTGTTTTTTGCAACGATGGCTCCAAGTTATGCCAGTCAATCCCCTTTTCAAACCGTATTGCGGCTTCAGTTCGGAGGCCAAGTGTACGATAGGCTCGGCGGATAACTGATGGCTCAAACACAGATGCGACAAGGATGATGTCTTTTGTCTCTTCAATAACTTCACTCTCTTTACCACCCATAACCCCGGCAATGTCCAGCGCTTTTTTTGTATCTGCGAGCACTAGTACGGACTCATCTAATGTTCGCGTCTTGCCGTCTAAAGTTATCAATTTCTCACCGTTTTTTGCGCTTCGGACGATAATATACTGATCAGCGACTTTTGCCGCGTCAAAGGCGTGAAGAGGTTGCCCGAGGTCAAACATAATATAATTTGTAACATCAACTATGTTGTTTATAGGACGAACTCCGATTGTTTGAAGCCGTTCCCGAAGCCATAATGGAGAGGGTTGAACAGTAACTCCTTTTAAGCACAGAGCGCAGAATTTGGGGCAGACAGTGAGATCTTGAACAGCAATATGGATATGTTCGTTACGTTCATTTTGTATTTTGTACGTAACCTTGCCAACCAATTTTTTAATAGGTTTCTGAAATAAGAGAGCCACTTCTCGCGCAATGCCAACGACTGATAAGCAATCGCCGCGGTTTGGAGTTACCGCCAGCTCAAAAACTATATCTGCTCCGAGTTTTGTAAAGCTGTCAACCGCAGTACCTGAAAGCGACAATTTCTCCGATAATTCTTCGGGAGAGGCTGAAATATCTACATATTCTTTAAGCCAGTTGAAAGAGAGTTTCATAGGTTAAAACTGTTTCAAAAATCGTAAGTCTCCGCTATATGAAAGCCGTATATCATCCACTCCGTAATACAGCATCATCAAGCGATCAATACCCATTCCAAATGCAAAACCTGTGTATAGTTCACTGTCAACTCCCATGTTATTCAAAACAACCGGATGCACCATTCCAGAACCCATCATTTCAAGCCATCCTGTTTTGCTACACACTGAACAACCTTTTTGTTCACAGATCATACAGGACATATCAATCTCATGACCCGGCTCAACAAAAGGGAAAAAGCTTGGCCTGATGCGAATTTTGACAAAATTTCCAAAAAGCCTTTTCAAAACACTGTCAAGCACATATATCATATTGGCAACTGATACGCCTTTATCAATAACTAGTCCTTCTAATTGATAAAAACCTGTCTCATGCGAGGCGTCTGTGGCGTCATGACGGTAACATCTCCCCGGCACTACCAACCGCACCGGGGGTTTGCGAGTTTCCATTGCGCGTAACTGCACCGGAGAAGTATGCGTGCGTAAAACCACTTCATGGAACATCCCGTTTGCGGGAGGGATTTGGGATTTAATATAAAACGTATCCCACATATCGCGCGCAGGGTGATTGTCAGGCATATTCAGTTTATCAAAGTTATATTCCACTTTTTCCACTTCCCGATCTTCAACAATCTCAAAGCCCATTGACGTAAACACAGCGCATATTCTGTCTGTGAACTGTGTTAAAGGATGTTTGGTGCCGCGCGGAACCGGAATTCCAGGAGCTGTTTCGTCAAAACTTTCTTCACCCTTTCCGTGAGACTTCGTCCGATCACTTGCCGCGCGCAACTTCTCTTCAAGTTCTTTTTTAAGTTCATTTGCCGCTTTTCCAAGATATTGTCGCTCTTCAGTTCTAAACTTGCCAATCTCTTCAAAAAGAGCGCTTAACGCGCCCTTTCGCCCAAGATACTTCACCCGCCATTTTTCAATCTCTGCATCATTTTGAAGAGAGAAAAATTCCGCAACTGCTTTGGTCTTAATATTCGCTAATTTTTGCGCGACGTCGTCTATCATAATAAAAGATATAAATAGCGTCAATTACAATTGCAATTCCTAGAAGTAAGCCAAGATTTGTAAAGGTTCCAATTCCAAAATGAGCAAGGATCAGATAAATAATCACAACTCCGGTAAGAAGCCCGCTTTCACGAAACATCCGGTGAAAAATCCGAAACGGCGGACTTGAGGCGCGATTCGCGTGTATGTGTATATAATAAAAACAGGCAAGAAGTGATGAAAAAATAGCAAATCCAAAAGCGGAAAGAAAAAGCGCCACCCCAAGGACTCCTAATTCATCAGGTCCTATAAAAATCACAACGCCGACCCACAACAATATGCTTGCCGCGCTTGCGCTAATAAGCAATATAGGATAGATATTGTTCTCTCTCATGAATCGCCAAGATATTTTTTAACCTTATGTAATACTGTTGTGGGATCATTGCTACTTTTTACTAGATAATCAATGGCTCCTTTTTTCTTTGCTTTTGCAAAACGCTCCGGCTCGTTGAAATTTGTGAGCATTATAACAGGAATATGCTTCGTTTTAGAATTTTTTTTGATTTTTTCAAGTATCACTATACCGTTTTCGCCAGGAAGCAGTATATCTAAAAGAATAATATCTGGATTTTGTTCAAGACCTTTATATACCTCGTCTGCGTTGATAGCCTGTATAACTTCATATCCGTCTGTCTTAAATGTAATAGACAGAAGTTTTAGCAGACTCTGCTCGTCTTCAACGATGAGAATTTTTTTCATATGTGTGTTTAATTACGCGCCATGACGTCTCGCCCAGCCGGGTTCCCCACGATGCGACCGCGAAGAAACGCGATTTCTCCGTTCACGATCGTTGCGTACGGGAATCCGGTAATGGAACGCCCGGCAAATGCGGACCAACCGCATTTTGTATACATTCTATTGGTTTCAACAACTCTCGTCAAATCCTGATCCACAATAACTATGTCCGCAAAATATCCCTGTCTGATTGCGCCGCGTCGTTCAATGCCAAAAATGCGCGCCGGGTTTTCGCACATACATCGGATCAGGTTTTGTATGGTAAATTTTTTAAGACGCGCAAAGTCAAGCATAAGCGGCAATATAGTTTCAATTCCCGGCATTCCTGAAGGAGAATCAGTGTATGAACGGTTCTTCTCGTCTATAGTGTGAGGCGCGTGGTCAGAACCAATCGTATCAATAAACCCCTCTATCAGCGCGTTCTGGAGAGACAATCTGGAAGAGGCGGAACGAATCGGAGGATTTACGCGAACAAAATTTCCAAGCTGATCTGAATTCTGTATATCCAAAAATAGATGATGCGGCGTGGCTTCAAGATAAATCGGCAGTCCTTTTTGTTTGGCAGAAAGAAAAACTGCAAGCTCCCCCGGGCTTGAGACGTGGCAAATATAGAGCGGTTTTTTTATTTTTTGAAGAATCGCGACAAGTTTTTGCGCAGATTCTATTGCGCACTCATCAGGCCGCATAGCATCATGAATTTCCGCAACCGTACCATAATTTTGCATTTTGAATTTTGCATTTTGAATTTTCTGTAGGCACTGTTCGTCCTCGCTGTGGCAGGCAACAACGCAAGTCGCGCGTTCAAGAATCCTCTCAACCACTTTATAATCGCGCACAAGCAAGCCTCCTGTGGAACTCCCTAAGTAAATTTTGATGCCTACTGCCCCACGCGCATTTATGAGTTCATCAATATTGTCTTCAGTTGCGCCGATATACAGCCCGTAATTGACATAAGATTTTCCGGCAATCATCCGTCTTTTTTTTGAAAACCGCTCCACTGTTGTTGTTGGCGGCTGATTGTTTGGCATATCAAGCACAGTTGTTACGCCGCCCGCGATAGCCGCCATGGAGCCACTTTCCCAATCCTCTTTATATTCCTCGCCAGGCATCCGGAAATGCACATGGGGATCAATAATTCCCGGAATAACAAGGCGGCCTTCTGCGTCCAGTTTTTTATCGGCGATGCTTCTTGTTAGGCCAATCTCGCTAATAATACCGTCTTTTATGAAAATATCTGTGATTTGCCCATCGCTAGCGCGCGCGTTTTTGATTACTGTTGTCATGCGGCAACTATACTACACCTTACTACACCTTGTGAATTCCCGCAAAATGAAATAGAATACATTTCTTTCGGGGTATGGCCTAATGGTAAGGCGCACGCTTCGGGTGCGTGAGATTCCGAGTTCGACTCTCGGTACCCCGACCACGCCCTCGTAGTTTAATGGATAAAACATAAGCTTCCGGAGCTTGCGATAGAGGTTCGATTCCTCTCGGGGGCACCAAAACAGAACTCAACTTAAGGATAGGAATATGAAATCAAAAGCAAGCCAAAAAAAGATTCCTGTGGTTGATCTATTTTCCGGTTGCGGCGGTCTTTCTTTCGGCCTGCGCGATGCCGGTTTTGAGGTAGTCCTCGGCGTAGATAACTGGCAGGATGCGCTCGATACTTTTGTAAAAAACCATCCGGGGGCAAAAATTTATAATGCCGATTTGTCGAAAGAGAGGCCCGCCGAAATCTGTAATAAGTTTGGTATTAAGCGCGGTGAAATAGAAGTCGTTGTCGGGGGGCCACCGTGCCAGGGATTTTCGATTTCCGGAAAACGCAACCCCGACGATCCAAGGAATAAACTGTACAAATCGTTCGTGGATTTCGTAGCCTATCTCAAGCCAAAGGCGTTCATTATGGAAAACGTCCCCAACCTTGTTTCCATGCAGGGCGGGAAGATCAGGGATAAAATAATTTCCGACTTTTCAGAACACAAATACCGCGTCGAGTGGAAAATTCTTGACGCAAGCGATTTCGGAGTTCCACAAAAAAGAAGGAGGGTATTTTTCGTTGGACTCCTAGGGGAAACAGCTTTTGAATTTCCGGCGGAAAAGATAGTAAAACCGATAACTGCCGCCGAGGCGATAAGTGATTTGCCGGAAGAATCGGTGTCGGGCGGACATGGGTATCTTACGGACCCAGAAAACGATTATCAAAAAGAAATAAGACGCGGCTCCAATGTCCTCTATAATCACGAAATCATAGTGCATACGGAAAAGACCAGGGGAATTATTGCGATGGTGCCGGACGGAGGGAATTATAAAAATCTTCCCAAGAAACTTTGGGATACTAGAAAAGTAAACATTGCGTGGACAAGATTGAATAGCAAAAAACCGAGCTATACGATTGATACCGGACATAACCACATATTCCATTACAAATACAACCGCGTACCTACCGCGCGCGAATCGGCGCGTATACAGTCGTTTCCCGACACCTTTGTTTTTTGGGGAAAAAACAAAGCAAGCCATTTGAAACAAGTCGGGAATGCCGTCCCCCCAAAACTCGCTGCCGCTATCGGCAAAAAATTGCTAAAATACATATGATGAACTACCAAACACCCACAAAGTACCTCCTACGATGCGCCTTTCCGCGCGGCAGGATTCTTTCGCAAATTGAGGACGAATTAAGCATACTGACGCAATTCGTCTCGCGCTTCACACCAAAAGATAAGGAGCAGTTTGACACCCTCATAGACAGCGAATACGCAAAATTGAGAAGCGTCTCGGCAAAATCCATTAAGAATTACCGGACGGAGATGACGAAACTTTTCGGGCTGATTACAGTCGGCTCGGACGGAGTGGTGCAGGCCAGCGAAAGAACCAATCTTTTAGTAGAGAGCCAGAATTTTCCCCTCTTTTTCAAAACCTTTTGCCATCGTTTCCAGTTTCCGAATGGAATAAATAAGCCGCAAGAAACAGCGAAACAAATTGAGGCGGGGGCACAATTCAAACCTGCCAAGTTTATTCTTGACCTGTTTGTATTGGGCGTTGAGAAATGCGGCCAGGATTTCTCGATTAACGGAAATGAAATTTCAAACCTCGTCTTTAATGACGTGAGAGTTACGTCCGGGAAAATGTCGCCGCATCAAGTTCTCGATTTTCTTCTCAAATTAAGATCCGGGCACGTCAGGTTTGCGGGAGGAAGCAAAATAGCCCAGCATGGGCGCGAGTTCTTGGGGTACATGCTACTCGCTCGCCTTTTGAAAGAAGGCGAGAACGGCTTCCGGCTGAACGAAAAGGAGCGGCAAGCCATTGATTACATAAGACAGAGCGAATTGTTTTTTAATGTGCCGCGCGACTTTGCCACTAATACGAGTACAAGAAAACAGCTTCAATACGAATGGGGCCTTTGGTTCGGCGATGTTAGCCAAATTGAGAAAGAAAAACTGGCCGCCAAGATTGAAAGGACGGAAATACCCACAATACCAGTCCCCGGCATAGAGAAAACGCCAGAAGCGGCTGCGTTGGCCGAGCCGACGCAGGAGGACTTGAAGGAGATCGGGGACAAAGGCGAGTTGGTTGTGCTAAAATATGAGAAGGAGAGGATTTATCAAATTCGTCCCGACAGGATCGGGCTGGTCCGGCGAGTTTCCAACGACACCGCACTCGGATATGACATCCAGTCCCTCGAATTTGATGATGTTTCAAAAAAGAAATTTATCGAAGTAAAAACGACAGAGCGGACATTCCCGCCGTCGGAAGAAATCCTCACCTACTTTCCAATGAGCGGCAACGAATGGGAAACCGCGAAGACGCATGGGGACAGCTACTACATATACCGCGTTTTCCTTACCGCAAAAGAACCAGCGGTTTTCGTGATAAAAAATCCTGTGATGCGTTGCGAGGAAGGCCACATCATCCTCGAGCCCCTGAAATACAGGGTAATCGTTAAGAAGCAGGCAGGATCTTATACGAAATAATTTTTATGAACCAAAAAATAAAAGTTGCTTCAATATTTTCGGGATGTGGCGGTTCCGATCTCGGAATAGTCGGGGGGTTCCAGTTTCTCGGAAAGAATTATGAGAAATTGCCGTTTGAAATAGTTTTTGCATTGGACAACGACCCGAAGGCGGTTGAAACTTACAACCGCAATTTTTCATATGAGGCAGTCGTTGCCGACATTGAAAAATTTGACTCGAATACCATGCCGGATTTTGATTTGCTTCTCGGAGGGTTTCCTTGTCAATCTTTCAGCACGGTAAATCCAACCAAGAATCCTTTTGACAAACGAGGGAAGCTCTACAAAAAAATGGCATTGTTGCTTCGTGCGAAGAAGCCAAAGTTTTTTATCGCGGAGAATGTGAAAGGCATGCTCGTTTTGAACGAAGGAAAGATATACGAGAGCATAGAGAAAGAGTTCGCCGCGCAGGGGTATGTTATAAAACATAAACTATTGAATGCCGCCGATTTCGGGATACCGCAAAAGCGAGAAAGGGTTTTTATGATAGGAATACGCAAAGACATTGCTTTTAATTTTAATTTTCCAGATGCGACACATTCGGAAACCGGCGGAAAGAAAAACTGGGTGGGACTAGGAAGTGTTGTAGACGAATTGAAGCTACGCGATAAAAAATACTATTTTTCAAAGAAGGCAGTCGAGGGAATGAAAAGGGCGAAAAACAATATGAAGCGTGGCCTCGCCCAAGATTTGAATAAACCATGTCTTACCGTAACTTCACATTTGGCAAAAGTTAGCTTAAATTCAAGGGATCCGGTTTTGCTAGTGGAGGCAAACAAAGAGCTTTATCGCCGTTTTACGCCGCGCGAGGCCGCAAGAATACAATCATTCCCGGACAGCTTCGAATTCCCAGTTTCCGAATCGGCGGCGTATAGACAAATCGGCAACGCAATACCCCCGGTGTTAATGTGGCAGGTTGCGAATGCGCTGTCTGTCCAAATGAAGGACAATAAAACCTATGGTAGACATATTTTCAAAACGGAAAAGAAGCGAAATAATGTCGCGCATTCGCTCGAAGAATACCAAGATAGAAAAACTAGTGTTCTCGAGGTTACGCGCTGACAGAATTTATTTTCAGAGACATTACAAAAGAGCTCCCGGGAATCCAGATATTGCGTTGCCGAAAAAGATGAAGGCGGTTTTTGTGGATGGAGATTTTTGGCATGGTTATAAATTCAGAGTTTTCAAAAACCGCCTGCCTCAATTAAAGAGGCATCAAAATCTGACTTTTAACACAATGAGGATACTCCATTGATTGCGTGTCCTTAAATATCTTGGTAGAATCACACTCATAATATGTCAACAAAGAAAAAAATTCTAATTATAGAAGATGAGAAGCCAATGGCGCGGGCGCTTGAGCTTAAGCTTACGCACTCTGGTTTTGAGGCAAAGGCGGTATTTAACGGCGCAGACGGAGTTAAGATTCTAGAGAAAGAAACATTCTCGCTCATTCTCCTTGATCTCATAATGCCGGAGATGGACGGATTTACTGTACTGGAAACGCTCAAAGAAAAAAAAATAAAAACGCCTGTCATAGTTTTGACCAACTTAAGCCAGGAAGATGACGAGAAACGGGCTAAAACGCTCGGCGCGCTGGAATTTTTTATAAAATCCGATACGCCGATCGCGACCATTGTTCTTAGAGTAGCCGAGTTGCTAACATAACTCATCTATAAAATATGAAATTTGATGACAAAACAGTAAAGCAAATTCTCCTTAAAGAAAACTATGTTACTGAAGAAGACGTACGAGATGCGGAAAATTTTGCCAAAACACATCAAACATCATTCATAGAGTATCTGCTCCAAGAAAATCTCATTACCAAAGACCTTTTTGGGCAGGCAATGGCCGAATCATTTAAGATTCCTTATGCCGACTTAAACTCCGCGCTCCCGTCGCAGGAGCAGGTGCAGAAAATTCCAGAAGAAATTGCAAAAAAATACAATGTCGTCCTGCTGAAAGAAGAAAAGAGCGGTATTACAGTTACTACTGACGACCCAAAAAACGCCGAACTATTGCCGGCGTTAAAAAAAATATTTGCCGTCAAAAAAATAAACATTGCCTACTCGCTTACCGAAGACATTACCGCGAGCTTTGTCAACTACCAAAAGCCGCTTGAAACTCGCTTTTCTAAAATTATTGAGAATAAAGGACGTGTGGCGCCGGAGCTTTTGGAAGAAATTTTTGACGATGCGATCGTGTATCGCGCTTCTGACATTCACTTTGAACATCGGCAAAAAGATGTACTCGTACGGTTCCGAGTTGACGGCGTGTTGCGCGAAGCCGGACGAATTCCCAAAGAACACTACGCAAATGTTCTCAATCGCATCAAAATCCAAAGCGGTTTGCGCATTGATGAGCATTTTTCCGCGCAAGACGGATCGCTTCGATACGAAAAAGGTACTAATGTTGTTGACCTTAGGACCTCAATTGTTCCGACCGTTGAGGGAGAAAAGGTGGTGTTGAGGGTGCTTGCCGCTTATGTGCAAGGATTTTCGCTTAGTGATCTCGGGCTTTCATCGGCGCATCAGGCATTGCTACAGCAAATCACACAAAAACCTTTTGGCATGATTCTCGTAGCTGGTCCAACGGGGAGCGGAAAAACTACTACTCTTTACGCGCTTCTTAAAATTGTAAACAGCCCGGACGTGAACATCACAACTATTGAGGATCCTGTTGAATACAAGGTGCTCGGGGTAAATCAAATCCAGGTAAACAGAGAAACAAATCTTACATTTGCCAAGGGCTTGCGCTCTATCGTCCGCCAAGACCCTGATATTATTTTAGTCGGAGAAATTCGCGATAAAGAAACAGCGGAAATTGCCGTGAACGCCGCGTTAACCGGCCACCTGCTTTATTCCACCTTTCACGCCAACGACGCCGCAACCGCTATCCCGCGGCTTTTAGACATGGGGATTCAGCCGTTCCTTTTAGCTTCTACATTGGAGATTATTGTTGCCCAACGGTTAGTGCGCAAAATTTGCGATCACTGCAGGCATAGTGTTACAAAATCCGGCAAAGATTTTAACACTCCTCAACTAAGAGCTCTCAATAAATACTTTGGGAGCAAAACCACTACTTTTTATGAAGGAAAAAAATGCGGGGCATGCGGCGATACTGGATATAAAGGACGAACCGCTATTTTTGAGTTTATTCTGATTACTCCAGAGATGCAAAACCTTATTTTACACGCTCCTTCAGCGCAAGAAATTTGGAAACTGGCGCGTAAAGAAGGCTCAAAAACTCTTTTTGAAGACGGTATTGAGAAAGTAAAGACAGGGGTAACGACTGTTGAGGAACTGCTTCGCGTGGCGGAACCACCTAAGAACTAGCTTCTTAGCTTTTTAGCTAGTAGCTTCTTAGCACGAATAACAATGGAATATGCCAAATAAAAAAATAAATAACAATCCTAAAAAGCTACAACCTACAACCTACAAGCTACAGGCTCTATTTCTGGGTAAAGAGCGCGATTATTTTGTTGAAAATTTAAGTATGTTGATTTCAGGAGGCATGCCAATAATGGGCGCTCTTGGCGCAATCTCGCAAGAACTGCGATCGCGCCGCATGAAAAATATCATTGCCGCGATGAAATCAGATATTGAATCCGGCTACCCGTTATGGAAAACACTTGCCAACACAGCGCTTTTTCCGGAGCATAGCGTTTCGTTAATTCGGCTCGGTGAAGAGTCTGGAAAACTCATTGAAAATCTAAAGGTTGTTTCAGTAGAACAAGAAAAAGATCGCGTGTTTAAATCCAAACTTCGTTCCGCAATGATGTATCCGATTTTCGTGCTCTCGCTTACCGTTATTATCGGCATCGGAATTGCGTGGTTTATCCTTCCAAAACTTGCTCTGGTATTTTCTCAACTTAAAATAAAATTGCCGCTTA
>MHJU01000031.1 GCA_001818155.1 Candidatus Jacksonbacteria bacterium RIFCSPLOWO2_02_FULL_44_20
GGAAAATTCCCCCAATCGGTAAAGTTTGACGGCACAACCTCTCTAGCTCAATAGAATACTATCAACCTATGCCCGCAAAAAAAGAACTCAAAAACAAAAATAAAAGAAACGACGTTGCGCGCGTCCTCGGATTCCTTGCGCTCTTTTTTGTTTCAGCGCTTGTTGGAGTTGCAATCGGAATAGTGGTTACACAGGCAATCAAACGTTTCGCGCTCGTCGCTCCTCAAAATGCAGAAACGATTGCGCAAGCGAGCGCGGGAAAAGTGCTCGGAGAGAAAGAATTTCAGATCGCCCAAACACCGCCCCTTTCTTTGACTGCGCCAAAGCCCCATACTCAACGAGCCCCGCCTGCAAGGGCGAGCATCCGCGTATTCACATCACGAAAGACACACTGCCATACTTCCAAAACAAAGTCGCGACTGATTTTAAAGTGGAATATCAAAAATTTGTAACCACCATAGATTCTGAATTTAATGTGGAAACCGCGGACTATCAATAGTTAAAATCTGATATGTTTGCCTTGATTTATCTTTTAGGTCCTATCCCAGGAATTAATTACACGCATACCATAGATGAATACGGCCAAAGAGCCATTCAACTAATGACGACAGAAGTCATGAGAACCCCTCCATTCGGCATAGTCAGCGCGCGATATATTGGTTGGGATTATTACACCATCGCAACGCGCACTTATGATTGGATTTGGAGCGCTCTCACAGCAGACCAAAGAACACAGACCGCAAACTGGTTGGCGGACTCGGGATCATTAGTATTATCCAATTGGACGCTTGGAATGGTAAGTAGCCCCTACTTTGAGGGATTTTACCCTTGGGAGATCGGACTTGGCTTTTATAACGACGGGGTTCGCCAGGATGTCGCGCAAGCCCTGGTGGACTCATTTGAGAAGGGAATGCTGAATGGCCGGGCGTTAGATTTTCAAAACTGGATCGCGCGATCAAACGGAGGGAATAGCGAATTAGGCACTTACGGGCTTTCACACCCCTATCGGCATATTATTTCACTTGATGAATGGCGAACCGCAACAGGACAGAACTATTTTGCCGAAGGAACAGGTATCATTGATGCAAACTTCGTTCGTTACTATCCGCAATATATTCTCTACCGGCTGAAGCCGTCTAACCCCAAAGTATTGCTTAAATGGGGCGAGATAAGTTCAGGGGTTGGATTTAATGGCACCGGTGGCGGTGAAGATATGATGGCGATATTGGGAGAACCGCTGAAAATCGCTGACCCCGATATGGCGGCGCTCAACCGTTGGTTCTCAACTGCCCTTAATATTATTCCGCCCTATGACACGGATTATAGTTTATTTATGCGTATTTTGTTTGCGGATAAAAGCGTTTCTCCCAAGTCCCCCCAAGAGCTCAATCTGCCTTTGACCCAGTTCTTTGAAGGAATTGGGATGGTTATTATGCGTTCAGGATTTAACGATTTGCAAGATACCGCGATTGCCATAGGAGCTCCTGTGTATCGTATAGGCGGACACGACTGGTATAATGGGCAGTTCCCCTTAGGATTTACTATTGATAAATATGGGCCGCTCGCCTTCAAACACCACGGGGATAAGTCAGAGCAAATTGAACACCGTCAGAATATTATGCGGTTTACTGACCCTTTGGCGACTCCCGATGCGGGTTGGGTGCAGGGGCAAGGGTCATCACCAAGTAATATGCAGGACTACACCCCAAGTAGCAAATGGTACCGAGGGGGCGTTACAAGATTGGAGACCGTAGAGAATACGGGAAGTTACGATTATGTCTTTGCGGATGTAAGAAGGAACTATCTTACAAGCAGAGTCAGTAATTACACGAGACAGTATGTCTACCTCCGCCCGCAATCCCTTATCGACTCCGATTACATTGTTATTTTTGATCGTACCGAAACGACCCGTCCTGATATCCTCAAGCGATGGGAAATCAATATGGCGTACAACCCGCAGATTAACGGCGCGGAAACGCAGATACAAGACGGCAAATGGCAGTACACAGGCGCTAACCAGATTACTATCACGAACGATATAGACCCTGATCCCTACAGCAAAAAAATATCCCCTGAAGCCCACGGCAAGTTATTCGTGAGGACTCTTCTGCCGCAGTCAGTGACACTGGAAAAAAACGGCGGGCCTGGCAATGAATTTATGACTGATGCGGGGGGTGTAAACCAGAACATAAATTCAGATTACAAGATACTGAATGCCGCAGGCGCTCTCTATGTCGGCACCTATTTTGTGGATATCATCCCAGCCGTTCCCTCCCTTAAGGACAACTTCCTCCATATCCTCCAAACCGCAGATGCCAACAATCCCGCTCAATCTACGGCCATGACCCCGACCGAGCGCATAGACGGCGACATGATGGTCGGTGCTCACATTAAAGATGATACACTCGGCCACAAGGTCGTGATGTTCTCCAAGACCGAGGCAAACCAAGCCCATGTGGAGTACTCCATCTCTACCTCACAGCCTGTTGAACACCTCATCGCGGATTTGGCACCTTTCGGCACCTACGATGTTTTCCAAGATGGAAATAAACTCGCCACTCTTTCCGCAAGCGAGGCGGGGACTATTTCTTTCAACTCCACGGGCGGCGGCAGTTTTAATGTCTCATCCAACGCTCTTCCGCCAACTGTTGTTGCCTCTGCCGCGCCAGTTAGCGGCAATGCGCCGCTCTCTGTGTCATTTACCGCCGTTGCCACTGATCTTGACGGCACGATTCAATCCTACAACTGGAGTTTTGGGGACAATACCCCGAACAGCACCCAACAAAATCCCAGCCACACCTATTCTCTGAACGGCACCTACCAGACAACTGTCATTGTAACGGACAATAGCGGACTAACAGCCACAAGCATTCCCATTACGATTACCGTAACCCTGCCTCCCCAAGTTACTGCCTCTGCGGACGTTACGAGCGGACAAACCCCGCTCACCGTGAACTTCACCGCCATCGGGCAGAACATCGTCTCCTACCTCTGGAATTTTGGGGATGGCAACACCTCAACCCAGCAGAACCCCTCCCATGTCTATCAAAATTCAGGCACCTACACTGTCACCGTCACTGGGACTGACTCTATCGGCAAAACCACCACGGATTCCTTGAGCATTGCCGTAGCTGGCACACTTACGACTATCACGGTTTCGCCCAATGTGGTATTTGTGTTACCCAATGGGACGCAACAATTTTCTGCCCTTGGGAAAGACAGTGTAGGCAACACTATCCCGATTAGCCTTACCTGGGCTGTCTCTGGGGGCGGGATGATTGATGCCAATGGCTTGTTCTCTGCGGGAACAACGGAAGGAACCTTTACGGTGAGTACTACAGATGGGAGTATTTCAGGGACAGCCAGTATTACCATCTCAAGCAATATTTTTGAAAACGGACTGATAGGATACTGGACCCTTGATGAAGGTGCTGGTCAGACTGCCCAGGATGCGTCTGGGAATGGGCACCAGGGGACAATCTCTGGAGCGACATGGACAATGGGAAAAGTCCGCGGGGCACTGGATTTTGATGGGAGTAATGATTATGTGAATGTTGGAGCCTTGCCTTTTAACTCATTTTCTTCATTCACACATTCAGCATGGTTCAAAGCTAACACGCTAAATGAATATCGACGCATTATCTCGACACAGTATTCTGGCGGTGACGATATTCGATTGTGGGTTGACGGCAGAACCCTTTACTATTCTCTTGACGATGGGACGGTCTCGCAAGTCACAACGTCCTTTTCGGATTCCTCCTCGTGGCATCATGTAGCAGGAACTTTCGATGGCTCAAAGATAAGGTTGTATCTTGATGGCATTGAGGTTGGCACACCGGCAAACGACACATTTAATTTTGCGGGTACAAACGGCACGACATATATCGGAAAACAAGTGGGTAGCTCAGATTCCTCCATTCACTTCGCCGGGCTCATTGATGACGTCCGTATATACAACCGCGCCTTGAGTGATGCGGAAATTCAGACGCTCTTTAATCCGCCTCAACCACCGCAACAACCTCCTCAAATCACCCTCACCAAAACCGCAGACAAAACAGAAGTCACACAAGGAGACACCATCACCTACACCATCCTATACAAAAACGAAGGCGCCTCTGACGCGATAAATGTGGTAATCACAGACCCGATTCCATCCGGAACAGTATACGTTGATAAAAGCGCGACACAGGGAGGCGCATACAATACAAACAAAAACGAAATTCAATGGACTATTCCAACCCTTGCCCCCAACGCCTCCGGTTCGGTGAGCTTTCAGGCGATGGTGGAGTGAGTAGGGAGATAACGTAAATTTAAATTTATGCGTAAATTTTTCTTTACATCAATTGCTGTAGTTGCCGTATTTTTTGTTTTCACGGCCGTATCTGCCAACGCGGCTACATTGCAAATTTCTCCTTCAACTGGTACGCAACTGGTGGTAAGCGTGTTCACTGTAACGCTTCTTTTAGATACAGAGAGCGCGGGCGCTGATGGAGTGGACGTGCATTATTTGCGATATGACCCTGCATTTTTAGAAGTTCAAGGAACAACGATTACCTCTGGAACTTTATTCCCAAACACCAATACAAATGCGGTGAACGCGCAAACAGGCACGATTGATTTTTCGCAAGTGTCTTCAGGAGGCAGTCAGTTTACCGGGCAAGGCGCGCTTGCAACTATACAATTTAAGGCGCTGAAAGCAGGAACGACAAACCTTACCCTTGATTTCACGCCAAACGCAACAACCGACACGAATGTTTCGTCTTTTGGAAGCGATGTTCTCGCTTCGGTAACAAACGCACAGTTTACGATTACCGCTGGACAACCTCCACCAGACGGAGGTGGCGGTGGCGGGGGAGGAGGCGGCGGAGGTGGAGGTTCATCACCACAACAAGTTGCGATCAGCAATATCAAAACAGAAAATATAGATGCAAAAACAACAAAAATTAGTTGGACAACTGATCAGCCGACAAAAGGAGAGGTTCAGTACGGCGCAACGCAACAAACGCTTAAGGATAGTGTGCTTACCACTATCACAAATGCGACAACGCATGAAGTTGTCCTCTCTAATTTAACTCCTCAAACAACGTACTATTTTCAAATTATCGGTACCGGAAGTGAAAATCAAAAGACAACCACAGCAATACAAACGTTTATTACAGGAGAAGCTGGAACCCCTACACCCACGTTCCCAGATGGCACATTGGTTAAATCCAAACAAGCTTCTACGGTTTATGTGATAGAAAAAAATAAGAAGAGAAAAATTGCAAGCGAAGCGGTATTTTTGAGCCGTGGTTTCAAATGGAGCGCTATTATCGTGATTACTCAACAACAAATAGACGCTATACCAGATGGCGCGCCTCTTACCGATACAACCATCAACACTGTTGACGAAGCATTTCCGCAAGCATCGTCTGTTTCAATTAAACAATCACAGAAAGATAATCAAGTTCGTGTTACGCTCTCGTGGGTTAATCCAACTGATGCAAACATCATCAAAGTCGCTCTCTTCCGTTCCGACACGCGATGCAGTAAGGGTGACGTAATAACTTCAAGAGATACAACTCGCGCCGACCCCATTACCTATGAAGATACGCTTCCCAAAGAAGGAGAATATTTTTATAGTATCAGCCAGATCAATAAGCAAGGAAAAGAAAGTATGAGAGTGACGCAATGGAGCAACGCGTCTGGTAAAATGGTTGCCTACATTACCAAGTTCGCGGCTCAAGATAGAGATTGCGACGGACTTGCAAACGAGCGGGAAAAACTCTATGGCATAAATCCGGATAATTCAGATACCGACGGAGACAGTTTTCTTGACGGCATAGAGGTAGAGTTTGGTTATGATCCGCGAGCGCCAAAAAAGAAACTGTGGGACAGAACGTTTGCCGAGCGTTTTAAGGGAAGAATACTTTTTGCTCCACATTTTAATGGTGAAGCGTATTATGTGCACATGGAAGATGCGAAAGCGTATTACTTAAATCGTCCGCAGGATGCTTTTAACATTATGAGGACTCTCGGGGTAGGCATAACGAATGCAGATCTTGCCAAGATACCAAAGTATGATGATTCAAAAAAAACACAAGGCGACAAAAAGTTACAAGATCGGCTTGCCGGGAAAATTCTCTTACAAGTAGAAAGCCTTGGCGAGGCGTGGTATGTTGAACCTCGTACGAAAGAGCGATACTTTTTAGGACGCCCGCAAGATGCATTTAATATTATGCGTTCACTGGCGACCGGCGTTTCAAATGAAGATTTGATTAAATTTGCGCTGAAGTTTTAGAGGGCGCTAT
>MHJU01000032.1:0-1443 GCA_001818155.1 Candidatus Jacksonbacteria bacterium RIFCSPLOWO2_02_FULL_44_20
CGACACGCCCGCCAGCCACGACTGGCCCGCGGCCGTATTAAAACCCAGGCCAAAAAGTTTATCTAAAAACGCCCAAAAGAAAATCCAACCGATGAAAAGCCTTAACAAGCCCCACAGCCAGTCTCTATTTATTGTCTGCATATAGACAATCTATCATTGATCACTTATTGTTGGCTGACGTTTTAAAAAATAACCTCGCTTTAGGGTGGCTGTGAACTCTTTGCCCCAAAACCGCTATTAACCAAACCACCAAAATGACTAACGTCATCGGTACACCAACCAATAATATTTCATTAATTAGTTTGTCCGCGCCAGCAGTAAAGAACGGCGGCGCTAAAATGATTTCACCATTAATTATATGGTCAACTGCTAGCATAATCACACCTCCCCAAAGCATAGCGTTAAGCAAGCTTAACTTAAGTGAAGGCGGGGCCTTTGACTTTAGAGTGGTGGTGACGACGGCTGCTGCCATGGGCACTAATAAACAAGCCATAAGTTTAAGGTTAATGATAATTCTGGCTTCATTATAACAAAAATCCCCGAGTTTAGCATGATATGATTGGGCAGAACATAGCAGATGATATCAAAACCGCCATCGTAATCTTAGCGTATGAAACTAAGCAAATAATATCCACCCAAAAGCAATAGTAAAATCGCCTGAATTAAAGCAGCATAAGTCACGAATTTGCCCTTGCTTATCCATAAAGATAATTTCCAAACAGCTATGCCAAAAACTATTAACTCATCTATTAAATAAAATGAGAGGAATAAGGCTAAATAGCCTAAGTAAGCTAAACCCGACAAATTGGCTTTAGCTAATAGAGCGGCAAACATAACTGGCACAGCGGCTGAGCATGGGAATTCGACCACTGTTACGACAGCGGCAAACAAAAGAATACTACCAATAATCAATAAAACATTGCTTTTCTTGCCAAAAGAGTTTTTGACCAGTTTGGACATCTTACCAATTATCTTTGTTCCCCCGACCTCACAAGCTGGGCCATACTTCCGAAAACGCAAGAATTCCCGGAAAAAATAAATGGCGCCCGCAATACCTAATGCACCCAGCATAAAATCAAGCACCCTGACGTATTGACCTAAGGCTGAAAACAACTGGTGCCAAAATACTATTAATAGGCCATAAATCAGAGCGGTG
Source organism: Candidatus Jacksonbacteria bacterium RIFCSPLOWO2_02_FULL_44_20 (assembly GCA_001818155.1). GTDB lineage: Bacteria > Patescibacteriota > Patescibacteriia > UBA9629 > UBA9629 > UBA9645. Next base: position 1,157 of record MHJU01000032.1, read on the forward strand.
GTCAGCAAAAATGTACCGCCGTAAATGAATACCTGTCGGCGAGAGCGCAAAACTAGAACCAGACTTAAAATAAGCAGTAAGGCGCCCAATGAACAAACATTAAAACCATCCAGTGTTCCCAAGGTAATGGCCAAGGCAGGTAAAGAATATTTTTCCAGCTTATTTTTATCAATTCCTGCTGCCGTAGCAGCTTCTGGCTGTGTGGCCGCTACTGGCTGCGATGGTTCGGATTGTTCAATTATAGGCTCAATTGAGGCGGGCTCAGGTTCAAACGCCGCCAGTTGCCT
>MHJU01000032.1:1463-5472 GCA_001818155.1 Candidatus Jacksonbacteria bacterium RIFCSPLOWO2_02_FULL_44_20
ACCCTAAGAACAGTTCCTCACCAATAAAAGTTACTGGCACCGAGCCAAAATACTCCATAGCCTTGCGCTCAACTAACAATTGATACAATAACTCCTGATTTTTATGGTCGCTGGCTATATATCTCTGAACATCAAGTTGGGGGTATTTTTTCTCTAAACTATCCAAAAATGGTTCTTCCGCCCGGCAGTGCGGGCAAGTGGGACTATAAAAAAATAGCACCTCAATTTTATTTTGAGCGGTTGCCTGGACTGGTAATAAAATTGGAACAAATATGATTATCGCTACAGCAATGATACTAAATAATCTGTTCATAATTTTATTCTACACCCAAAACCGCTCCCGTGGGGAGCAGTTAAAGGAACAATGAGTAGCAGACAGGGGGACTTCCTTGACTAGCACCTAGTGGCAGGGGGCGGTAGGAATCTGTCCTGGGCAGCGACGGAAGCTACGCCCACTCGCTTCCGTCGTCGCTCGGCTGCATCACCTGCGGTGATGTGCCTCGCTCCTGCCCTTCGATTCCTCTTATCTCCAACTATGAAAAATCCACCGGCAATTGTCCGATGAATTTTTCATGGCAGGCCACACCGGTATATAACCATCCCTGTGAAGGTTTTGCAAAGGATTCTGAAGACTTAATTGAGGAGCCAAACGACGCACTTAGGTAGGGGTAAAATGTTACAAATGTTACAGTACTTAGGTACTATTTCTTGGAGTTTTTCTTGAATTTTTCTACCAGTTCTCTCGCGTCGTTGTCCCTATATTGAACCAGTGGGTGCTTAAAATAATATGAACTCCAATCTTGGTATCCAGACTGTTTTCTATCTAATGAAACTTTCATAGCACGAATAGCATCAATGATGACACCAGCACTATTGGGGCTATCTTCAACGCTTATTCTTGCCTCCAACTCAAAAGGGATGTCACCAAATTCCCTACCCCTAATATTAATATATGCAATTTTGTTATCTTCTAAATACGGTATATAGTCAACTGAAGCAATTTTCATTGATCTTATCTTACCCTGAGAATTAATTGAATCTGTCTTAGATTTTCTTTTTAGCTTATATCTTTCAGCAACTTGCATGTTTTCAAAATCAGTATTACCACCAACATCAATCTGATAGGTCCCATCAATGATTAATCCACGAGTTTGAACCAAATCAATCAGCATCCTATGAAGGATTGTTGCCCCAACCTGACTTTTAACATCATCGCCTGCACACGGTATGCCAGTGTCAGAAAATCGTTTTGCCCATTTTTTATCACTAGCAATAAAGACAGGTATCGCATTTATAAATGCAATCTTGCAATTTAAAGCTTTGTCTGCCCAAAATTCTGTTGCTTTTTGTGAACCTACAGGAAGGTAATTAACTAAAATTTCTGCTCCGCTTTTCTGCAATATCCTATCGACATCACTCGTTTTTTTAACAAGAGGAAATCTCTTAAGCATGTGCTTTGGAACCCCATCTAAAATTGGTCCTGCATGAACTCTCACTCCCATTTTCGGAGGCTTACTAAACTTTTTTGTATTATTAGGTTGTTTCCAAATAGCTTCAGACACATCCTGGCCAACCTTTCTCGCGTTTACATCAAAGGCTGCGACAATTTGAATGTCACTAATTTTATATTTATTAAAAACTGGGCTGATTAACCCGATATTTTCAGACTTTGATATTTTGGCGTTGCGATAGTAATGGAGCCCTTGTACAAGCGAAGATGCACAATTGCCAACACCTACAATCGCGACTCTTATTTTATTTGACATATAATTAAAACCTTTCTCTAGATACTGATTTAGACATATGACTATAGATTCTATAAATTAGTGAGATTATCCTTTTCAACATTATAATCCTCTCCCCCTTTGAAAGACTAGTGGTAATTTGATCAGGTCGTTCACTGAGAAGCTGACTCACAAGACTTATCTCCTCTACAGAAAATTTTATCTTTCCTAAGTGTTGAAACGTGTCCCACTCGCTTGCAAAATCAATTTTGTCAGTAATCCCATTAAAAAACAAAAAATCTTTAATAACCATTTTAACCCTCTTTATATTGAGATACATTTTTTCATCGGGGATTTCATCATAATCAAAAAAAACTATTCTCGCTTCTGCCAGGTACTGTTGTAATTTCATTAACGTAGTTGCCCGAATCAGATTGAAATTGGGCTGTACTTTTTTTGCAAAAATATTTTCTCCAAATAAAGTCTGCGCTTTTTGAAACTCAAATGCAACATGCGGACCTTGATTAAGAAAAGAATACCAAGAAAGATCTTGGGGAATATCTTCTTTATAAAGGAGCTGGATCTGAAATTTATATTTTTTAAAATTCTTAATTATTTTTTTAACCACTTCTAAATCTTTCTTATCATATTTTTTTAGCCCCAATACTAAATCCTCATCTCTTAAATTTAGAATGTTGTTATAGGGCTTTGACCCCAACCTCAGGATCATAAATAGCCTTCCACCAAAGACTTTCTGAGACATTTTAATAAATGCATGCAATTCTTCCATATGTATAATTATAATAGTAAACCACTCTGGGCTGGAAGCCCAGAGCCTTAGGGCAAGCCTAACGGCTTGCCTTTTGGCTGCAAATAAAAAGGATCTCTTGCGAGATCCTTTTGTTGTTGATTCTTATTCCCCTGACAGAAAGGCCAAAACTCTGGCTTTCATGTCTGAAGTTAATAACGTACGATAGTCGTGCCCCCCTGCTTCTACAGTCAGAACATTGATATCGCAGGACACATTCTTGGTCTTCACGAGCTTTTGAAAATGGGTTGAAGCCGCTTCCAGAATGCTAGTATCTTTGGCGCCACGAACTACCAAGATCTTTTTCCCGTTTAAGCACTCGAGCCACTTTAGGGCCTGAAAATATGGATGTACACCCTCAAACAAGGACCGCCAGCCTTCCTCATCTGCTAATCGATGCGTGTATGGAAGGCAACGCTTCATGTAGGTGAGAAGTCCAGTCATATCCTCAGTTAGACCACTTTCTCCGGCGTTCTTCGAAAACAGGAAAACCGGCGAAAAAAGCAAGAGTTTTGTGACTCCTTTTAATTGTGCCATCGCCGATAAGGCGACGACGCCCCCAAAGCTGGTCCCAGCGAGAACCACTTCTGGAGAAACCGAGAACTCAACTCCAGAGAATGCGTCGGCCACCTTGCCCGATTGAAGAAGCTGAACGGCACTAACTGCCCCCTGAACACAATTCTCTGGGGTTAAGTCACCACCATTATTGAATGTGCCAGGGTACTCCAAATTGAGCAAAGAGTGTCCTTGTGATGCTAAAAAGTCTCCAGCATCATTCTTCTTCGTTGAACCAGGCATGCCCTGTAAAAATACGACGGATGGAGACTCTGAAGAACTCGCGAAGTAGAAATCTCCTGTGACCCCATCCTTTGATACCCTAAACAACTTGGTTGTATTATTCATAATCATTCCTTTCTAATTTTTCTAACAATAACAGATTACTTCCCCCCATTCTTCGGACAGCAAATTGTTAATTCTTAGATAGTTTTCTTCGACCTTTGAAAGCTTAATTCTGGCAGTAAACTTCAGCGGGAGTTTTGTAATCCAGGGCCTGGTGCAGCCGCCGGTGATTGTAGAGCCGGAAGTAACGGCTTAAGGACGCTTCGGCTTCGGCAAAACTCTGGTAATCGCGCAGGTAGACCTCCTCGTATTTCACGGTCCGCCACAGCCGTTCGGTAAAGATGTTGTCAAAGCATCGGCCCCGGCCGTCCATGCTGATCTGAATGTCCGGGTATGCCTTGAGCGCGCCGATGTATTCGAAGCTCGTGAACTGGCTGCCCTGGTCCGAGTTGTGGATTTCGGGGACGGCGGTCTCAAGCGCCTGGCGCAGTGCCGCAACGCAGAAGTCGGCGGTTAGGGTTCGGGACAGCTGCCAGGACAGGACATACCGGGAATACCAGTCGAGAACGGCCACCAGGTAGAACCATATGCCCTGGCCCCGAATAAAGGTAATATCCGTGCCCCATACATGGTTGGG
>MHJU01000032.1:5503-5634 GCA_001818155.1 Candidatus Jacksonbacteria bacterium RIFCSPLOWO2_02_FULL_44_20
GGGAAGACCGGATGAGCAGGGTGCGGCTGGCTGGTGTTTCTCTGCGGAAACAAGCCTTGCAAGCCCATTTCCCGCATTAGCCGTTCCACGGCCTTGTGGTTGACTGTAAAGCCCTGCCGATGCAGTTCTTT
>MHJU01000033.1 GCA_001818155.1 Candidatus Jacksonbacteria bacterium RIFCSPLOWO2_02_FULL_44_20
AGACGGCATTGAAGAGGGAAGAGCCGTATTTGCAAACACTGTGAAATACATCAAAGCTACGCTTGCGTCAAACTTCGGCAATTTTTACGCTGTCGCGATTGCTTCACTGCTCGTTGATTTTCTGCCCATGCTTCCGCTCCAGATTCTTCTTGTAAATCTTCTTTCGGATTTTCCGATGATTGCGATCGCAACAGACACTGTTGACAAACAAGAACTGCGCCGCCCGAAACATTATGATGTGAGAGATATTGCTCTTCTTGCAACTACATTAGGCATTGTAAGTTCTGTATTTGATTTTATTTTCTTCGGGCTATTTTACAGACTTGGCGCGGCAACCTTGCAGACCAATTGGTTTATCGCAAGTATTTTAACAGAGCTTTTGTTTTTATTTTCAATCAGATCGCGCGGATTTTTTCTGAAAGCCAAGCGCGCTTCAACAGTTCTTATTATTCTTTCTCTTTCCGCCGCGATCGCGACAGTCGCGATTCCGTTCACGTCCATTGGCCGCGAGACATTTGGTTTTATTGAGCCAGTATCGTCTCACATGGCGTGGATTTTCGGCCTGCTTATTTGTTACTTCATCATTACTGAAATCGTAAAATTATTGTACTATCGGTTTCTGGTTCATGAGACCTGACAAGAGTTTTGCGTCAGTCGGAAAGAAACGGGAGACGTACTCATATGTTGACTGTTTGATTATTTGGTAGAGATCAAGCGCAATCGCAAAAGACGGATGTTGTTCAAGGCGCGGAAGACCGGACAATATATTGAGCACAAGCAGGCGATTGTACCAGCGCATATCCATTAACCCTTTTTTTTGAATAGATCGCCATCCATTGCACGCGCGGCTTATGCTTATAAGATCAAGCGTGTCTGCGCAAAATACTATTGTTTTATAGAGCGAAATGCCGGGGAAAATGGATTCCTGAAACCCGGAAAGCGAGTGTTCTCCTAAAATTGCGATTGCGATTTTGCGGCGAAGATCTTTTGGAATGCGCCTTTTGCTTTCTTTTAAGAAAGAGAGCGCGCTTCCGATCGAGTCTTTTTTGAATACGAGATAGATGTCAATGTCAATAAGCCACGGAATTTTTCGGAGCGCCTTTCTAAGAGGCGTATTTTTATTATAAAGGAAGCCCAGATTTTTTACGCGATACACATCGTGCCATGAAAGCGCGGCGACAATTATTCCCCAGTCAAGCGTTTTATTTTCTGGAATGAGTTTTTTATAAAGGATATGAGCGAATCGGATTGCGCGGACAATATGCGTTTGGTCATGCATAGGATCGCGCGATTGTTTCATGATCGCTAGCGCCTCTCCGATAATTTTTTGCAGTTCAGGGATGTGAATTGAATCGTTCTCGTTTGTTTTAACAAGCTCCGCAAGTTCTTTTACCGACGGAATATGTTCCTGATTTTCATAAGTTGATGTTGCGATTTTTAAGACCTCGCTTGTCTCAATGTCGTTTACGCGCAGTAGCCATTCATGCGCCGCGTCGTAGTCGCGATCGCTAGGATTATACGCAAGAAGGCGGAGATAGGTTTGGATGGAAGGCATATAAAAGAGCATTCTAGCACTCTCGTTGACTTTTCGCAAAAACTTGGCTACTATAAACGTTGAACATATGACAACAAGAGTTATTTTAACGCAAAACATTGTAGGAGTAGGAAAAAAGGGCGATATCATCGCTGTTCGGAAGGGACACGCGCGTAATTTTCTCATACCTCTTCGTCTTGCCCGCGTTGCCGACGATAAATGCGTAGCCCTTGCGGATGCAGAGAAAACCGCAATAGAAAAACGGCGCGAGGAGAAAATTAAAGAACTGAAAGACATTAAACAGCGTCTTTCTAAAAAACGTATCACGCTCCTTATTCCGGCAAACGATCAAGGCACTCTCTACAGGGGAGTTGCCTCTATAGATATCACAGACTCTCTCTATACAACATACGGAGTTGACATCCCGGCTTCATGCATTCTCATGGAAATCATAAAAACTGTCGGTTTGCATTCTTTCAAGGTTGTATTGAAAGATCATGGCGAGATTTCAATGAAGGTGCGGGTGAACTCGCGCTAAATTAATTTGTGTCAACTGTTATTTCTATATTTCTCATTATCGCATCGGCTCTTTTGCGCGTTGCGCGGCATTTCGGCTTTATTAATCTTCCTCCAAATTTTGCGCCGATTGCCGCGGTCGCGCTTTTTGCGGGAGCTAAAATGGAGCGCAGAACGCTTGCGATTTTTATTCCTCTTGCGGCAATGCTCGTGTCAGACTCAATAATCGGTTTCTACGATTTTAGAATTTTGGGAAGCGTTTATATTAGTTTTGCCATTTCCGGCGTTCTTGGTTTTTTTCTGCGCAAACGCGTTAATGTATGGCGAGTGGGCATAAGCGCTCTCTTTGCCTCTATCATTTTTTTCCTTATCACAAATGCGGCTGTGTGGTTGTTTTCAGGCATATATCCTGTAACCATTGCCGGGCTTTTAGAATCTTATATTATGGGGCTTCCTTTTTTCCGCTTTACATTTCTTGGAGATTTATTTTATACTGCAGTTATCTTTGGAGTTTATGAAGTCGTTAACTTATGGACGCAAACATTATTGCGAACGAAAGCGATGAGAGCAATCATCAGAAGATCATAGCGGAGCTTTCGCGCAATCGCGAACTTTTGGAGCGCATCTTTGCCTCGAGCGAAAAAGCGCGGCGGTATATTTTTTGGCTCCACGTGATGTCTGTTTTGAAAATCGTGCTCATCGTGGTTCCTCTTATTATCGGACTGATTTTTGTAGGTCCGCTTTTGAAAAATTTAGGGAACGTCATGAGTATATATACCGGCGGTAACATTGATGATATTCTTGACGAGGACGCGAGTGGCGACGGCGGCGTCAACAATTTCCAAGATAACATTAAAGAATTAAAAAATATTTTAAACGAAAAATAATCCCGCAAACGGGATGTTCCATGACTATGCTTTCTAAAGAACAACTGACATCAGCTCTTGTGAAGGCGATTGCCGCAAGCGCAATTTTAGGCGCAATTTTTGGCGGCATTGCGAGCGCTATTACTTTTTCACTTGCCTCGCGCGGCGATATTCCTTATTTAGGAAGCAAAGATACGAGAAAGGATACGGTAACGTCTCCGGAGCAATTATCTCCAAACGATAATGGTATCAGTTCAGATGAGACAGTGAACGTGGTTGAAGGCGCGCTTCCGGCCGTTGTTTCAATTATAGCGACACAGGAACTTGCGTCATTGCCGCAGTCATCGTTTTTTAATGATTTTTTCTTTGGTTTTCCGTTTGAGATTCAACCGTCTCCAAGGGATCAGGAGGAGCCTAAAATAGAGAAGCGCGAAGTTTCAAGCGGAAGCGGATTTATCGTTACAAAAGATGGGTTTATCGTTACAAATCGCCATGTTGTTTTGAACACGAAGGCCGAATACTCGGTGGTTCTGAATTCCGGAAAAACGTACGAGGCAGAGGTGATTGATCGCGACAGCGTTCAGGATTTGGCTGTTGTAAAAATTAAAGTGAAAGTCGGCGAAACTGCTGATTTTAGAACACTTCCACTTGGGGATTCAAACACCGTGAAACTCGGGGCAACCGTGATCGCGATCGGGAACACGCTCGGAGAATTTCGGAACACTGTAACAAAAGGAATCGTTTCCGGCATCAACCGAACGCTCACTGCGGGCGGCGAGGGAATCGGAAGCGAAGTGATTGAGGGCGCGATTCAGACAGACGCGGCGATATCAAGCGGCAATTCCGGCGGTCCGCTCTTAAATGTTTTAGGCGAAGTGATCGGCGTGAATACTGCGGTGTCAGAGGTGGGGGAAAATATCGGTTTTGCGCTTCCGGTTGATCAGGTGAGAATTATTGTGGAAAGCATAGAGAAGTATGGGAAGATTGTCCGGCCGTTTCTTGGCGTCCGTTATCTCATATTAAACGAGGAAATCGCAAAGAAAAATAATATGGACGAAATTAATGAAGGCGCTCTTATTCAGAGAGGCGAAGGGCGAGATGAGCTCGCAGTTGTTCCCGGGAGTCCGGCGGATAAGGCAGGATTACGGGAAAACGACATTATTGTTTCTATTGACGATCGCGTAATCAAGGCGGGGCAAAGTTTAGCTACACTTCTTGCTCGTTATAAACCTGGGGATGTGATTACGCTTAAGGTGTACCGAGCAGGTAAAAGAATTGATCTGCAAGTAACTCTGGAAGATCGGAAAGGAAAATAATATGCTTTCACTCTCACATCTTACTGAAAACATTCACGCACTCCACGCCGATCTTAACGAAGCGTGGAGTTTTCTTTGATATTGAAAGGAAAACGGAACGCGTTAAAAAACTTGAAAGCGCAATGAACGAGCCGAATTTTTGGGATAATCAGGAATCGGCGCGAAAAATTTTACAGGAGGCATCGGAACTTAAAAAAGAGGTAGAAACATGGGAAAGTCTGCGGCGCGATATCACAGCTCTCAAAGAACTTGGCGAGGATGGGGCAGATGAAACAGTATTTGTTCAAGAATTGCAGGCAGAATATGATCGCCTTTTAGAACGATACAAAAAAGAAGAACTTGTTCTGCTTTTTTCAGGGCGTTATGATCGTCTGCCGGCGATTCTCGCGATTCATGCCGGCGCAGGAGGAGTTGACGCGCAGGATTTTGCCGCGATGCTCCTCCGAATGTATCTGCGTTTCGCGGAGCGCAAAGGTTTTACTTCAGAAATTCTTGACGAACAGCGCGGAAATGAAGCCGGAATAAAATCAGCGACTGTTATTATGGAGGGTGTTTATGCCTATGGAACTTTGAAAGGAGAAGCCGGAGTTCATCGGCTCGTGCGCATCTCTCCGTTTGACGCCGAGAAAATGCGCCATACGTCATTTGCGCTTGTTGAGGTTATTCCGGACATGGGTGATGCTGAAGGAACAGAAATTAAGGATGGGGACATACGCATTGATACGTTTCGCGCGTCAGGCGCCGGAGGGCAAAATGTAAACAAAACGGAAACAGCCGTGCGAATTACGCATATTCCGACTAACATTTCAGTCGCGTGCCAATCCGAGCGAAGCCAATTGCAAAATCGCGCAAGAGCGATGCGAATCTTAAAGGCAAAATTGCATCAGCTTGAAGAATTGAAGCGCGATGAGACGAAAAAAGAACTGCGCGGCGAATATCACGAGGCGCGTTTTGGAAATCAAATCCGCTCGTATGTTTTGCAACCCTACACGCTTGTGAAAGATGTCCGCACAGGTTTTGAAACCTCGGACGCCGGACGCGTTTTGAATGGGGAGATTGAAGGATTTGTTGAGGCGTATTTGAAGAAAGTGAAGAGGTGAGTGAGAGTTGATGTTCTAGTGTTTTCACAGTAGGGTGTGGTATAATAAGCGCTATGCAAATATACTTGCAGAAATCGCGATAAATATGAACAAGCACTATACCGAAAAACTTAAAAATCTTGTCCTATATATCCTCTCAAGCGACGAATATAAAGACGGCGGCATTAAAAAGCTCAATAAGTTTTTATATTTTATTGATTTTTATTTTTATCGCGACCATGAACAATTTATTTCAGGGAAAGAAATACAGTATGCTAAAGCGCCGATGGGCCCAATTATAGATAATTACAAGACTATTTTTGATGAGATGTGTAGTGATGAGGTTTTGACGCAGGAAGAAAATGAAGGTGTAGTTTTTCATAAACCTTGTCAAAAACCAAATTTGTCTTTATTTACTTCAGATGAGATAGATCATATTCATAATTTGTTGCACAATTATGGGCGTCTCTCATCTGTAGAGCTTGAAAGTATATCTCACGAGCAACAGCCATGGGTTTTAACGGAAAACTACGGAGATATTATTGATCCAGATTTAGCTCTCTTAATGAGCGACAAATCAGACGAGAGCGAAGAAGTTGAAGTGGGAAATGAAAGTTTAAGGAATGAACTTGTTAATCTTGCGAACTCGGTATGAATCAACTGGTTGAAATTTTTGTTATAGAATCATTGCAGACAGAAGTGAATCAGAGCGATGATAAAACAAAAAAATTGTTTGAAAAGCAAAAGCGTTTCATGAGTAGCAATCAGTACTATCCGTCACTTGGCAGGAAAAAACTTAAAAATGTTCAGGATAAATATGGCAATGATTTATATGAAATTCGTTTGGATAGGAAAAGAAGAATTATTTTTGTTGAGAAAAAAGAGCGCATTATTTGGCTTAAAATTTGCGCGCACGACGAGTTAAAACGAAAAAATACAATTCATGTCGCAGACAATTACACAAAAGACCGTTGCTGATTTGAATGCAACAGTATTGTATAGACTTCTAAAAGTGGTTTATATCTTCTCCTTTTTATTTATACTTGCTTTTGTTTGGGGATATGTTTATGTAACGAATCCGCTGCAGAAAAGTTTAGGCGTAGAAATTTAGACCAAATCATTCTTTAAAACGTCTGGTTGGCGTGGCGTTATTTTTTACTGGGCAATATCGCTTATTGTGTTATTGATAATTTTTGTAATAATAAGAAGGACTTTTTATTACATAGCTTTAGGCGCCATCAGAGCTAAAAAACTATAACAAAATTGTAATGGAAGATAGCGGTAAGTTATTCAAACCTTAAAAATTTTGACGTGATTCTGCTCATAACGTTTATCTCCGCGATTGCGAATTTAATTTTGGGTTTTCTCGTATTCAGAAGAAACCGCTCACAGACGGTCGCGCGTTTATTTTTATTCTTCACAATATCCGCATCTGTCTGGATTGCGACAAATTTTTTCTGGCTACTGACCCACGAGCTTTATTTTCTTCACGGAACGTATTCCGCAGGCATTCTTTTTGGATTGACAGGGCTCCTGTGGACGCACTCGCTGACTAAACGTTCTCTCCCGGCGTATTTTCTTCCCTTGACATTAGCCGGAGTCGCGCTTTCTGTTCTTTCGTTTGCGGGAGAGATGATCGTGAAAAAACCGGCTGAAATTTTTACCGGCGGTTTTCAGACTTCGGCAGGTCCTGCATTTGTATTTTACGCGCTTTGGATGGCTTTAACCCTTGGAATAACGCTTTATACTCTTTTTGTCGGGTATCGTTCCGAGCACTCTCTTCAGAGAATTCAAATTAAATACGTCTTTATAGGCGGAGTATCGTTTGTTTTTGTCGTGATGTTATTTGATTTTATTTTCCCGATTTTCTTTAACTATTTCACGCTCGCGTCTATGGACGCTCCAAGTTCCATTCTATTAATCGGCATAACTGCCTACGCAACACTGCGCTACCGGCTCATGGATGTTAATGTGATACTTCGCAAAAGTTTTATCTATTGTATAATCGGTTTGTTTTCATACGCGACGTTTCATGCGGTGGCGTGGACGTTTCTCGCTATTTTCGCCGACTTATGGACGTTTCCAGCTCTTCTTTCAGGTTTTGTTATAGCAATCGGATTCGCAATTGTTCTTCCTCGCGCAGAGCGCGTTGCCATACGTTTTGCTAACACATATTTGTACGCAAATTTTTACAGTGCTGAAGAGACCTTCAAAAAACTCTCCGACACGCTTTCACAGGTTGTGGACTTGGAGAAGTTGGCAGAGCTCATAGTTACGACAATCGGCAGAACTCTTACTGTAAAAACCGTCGGGGTTGCGGTGTCTGCGCCTCGTTCATTTGAGCTTTTGTATTCCCATGGATTGGACGCGAAGGCAAAACAGGCAGTCAGCCGCTTATTGCCGTCTTTCAAAAAAGTTTCTGATATTATTTTCGCAGATAATCTAGAACGTCCGGCAGGAAGCGCAGAGTATACGGAGCGGTTTGTAAAAATGGTTCAGCAATTTTTTAACGCTTCTCACACGAAAGTTATTATTCCTCTTAGAAGCACTTATCGGATAGTCGGCGTTATTGTGCTTGGGGCCAAGCGCGCCGGGCGGGGGTTTACAGGCGATGACACAGATCTTCTTGATACCCTGCGCAAACAGGCCGCGATAGCGATAGAAAACGCGCTTCTTTATCAGACGCTCAAAGAAAGCAACGAGTCGTTAAAAAATCTATTGACAATTCGCGAAGAATTTTTAGATATCGCATCTCATCAGCTTCGCACACCTATTTCAATCATACGAGGCGCAAGCAAACTGTTTTTAACCAATGATCCATTGCTGGATCAAAACGAGACTGCAGAGTTGATCTACGACGCCTCTGTGCGGTTAAATACGCTTGTTGATTCCATGCTTCTTGCCTCGCGCGTCGGGGCCGCGGATTTTTCACTTGATCGCGCGTTCATTAAACCAGTTCCGCTTCTCGCGATGATTCGGGAAATTTTTGATTCTCTCAAGTTTCGCATGAAAGAAAAGCGTCTTGCGCCGCGCGTTGAAATTTCTCCGCAATGCGTTGTGAATGGATATGAGCGGTATCTTTCAGTTGTATTTTTAAATTTGATTGAGAATGCTATTAAGTATACGCCAAAAGGGCAATCAGGGGAGATATGCGTTTTTGCGCGCGAGAAAGGCGCGCTTGTCCGGATCAGCGTTAAGGATCATGGCATAGGCATCCCAAAAAATGAGCAACTAAAATTGTTTCAGAAGTTCGCGCGCGCGGCAAACGCGATGCGCATGGTTCCGGACGGAACAGGTCTCGGGCTTTTTATTGTGAAAAAAATTATTGACGCGCACCCTCTCGGCGCATGCGGACTGATAAGCGCTGAAGATCATGGAGCGGAATTTTGGGTGGAACTTCAATCCGGGAGCGAGTTATAACTATGTTTTACGTTGCAGTTTTTGGATTTATAGGCGGGATCTTTTTTCGTTCTCTGTTTCCTCTTGATCCGTTTTTTCTGTACGCGCCGGCGCTAATTTTTATAGTCTGCGCTGTTCTATTCCGCCATGTCCGCTATCTGGGATACATCGCATGCGCCGCGATTTTTATTTTTCTCGGCGCTATGAGATTTGCCGCAAGCGATTATGTGGCGCGAGGCGATGATTTCAGCCGCATCGCTTCATATACAGGAAACAGCGTGACGTTTGAAGGAGTCATCGGAGGCGAGCCGGATATTCGCGATCGCTCTATTTTCTATACTATGGAACGTTTGCGCGTGCTCATTAGAGATAACGAGCGCGCTGTTTCCGGGCGCGTTCTTCTTACAACCTCGCTCTATCCGCGTCTTGTGTTTGGAGACCGGGTGCGAACGACGTGCGTTCTTGATGATCCAAAAGAGCTGGGAGAATCGTATCGCGGGTATCTTGCGAAGAGCGGTGTTTACGCGATTTGCCGGTACCCGAAATCAGTTGAACTTATTTCGCAGAATGAAGGAAATGTTTTGAAACGGTGGCTTTTAGGCATCAGAAATAATTTTCGCGTTCAGACGCAAAAAATTTTTCCGTTTCCGCACGTGGGTTTAGTGCTCGGACTTTTAATAGGGGACACCGACGGCATTCCGAATTATCTGAAAGACGCGCTCATTCAAACCGGCACGATTCATATTGTCGCGATTTCAGGCTATAACATTTCCATTATTATTTCGCTTCTCTTAACGCTCGCTCCTTACATATACCTTTCACGGCGGTTTGCGTGGGCCGCGGTTATTCCGATTCTTCTTGGATTTATTTTTATCGCCGGCGCTGAAAGTTCCGTAGTTCGCGCTGGTATAATGGCGCTTATTGTCGCATTTGCAAGCGAGGCTGGGCGGCTTTCTAATTGTTCGCGCGTTCTTGCGATCACGGCATTTTTGATGCTTGCAAAGAATCCGTATCTTCTTGTGTTTGATGTCGGATTTCAACTTTCATTTGCGGCAACGCTCGGGCTTGTTTATATTTCACCGCGTATTTCCGATTGGCTTAAAGCGCGTTTCCCGTTTCGTTTTATCGCGGAAACAGCGGCCGTAACCCTTGGCGCGAACATGGCGGTTGCCCCGATTCTTCTTTTGCATTTCGGCAGGGTATCGTTTATAGCGCCGTTCGTGAATATCGCGATTATCTGGATTATTCCGCTTGCGATGGCGCTTGGGTTTAGCGCGGTTTTGATTTCGTATATGTTTCTTCCTTTAGGTAAAGTCGCATCATGGTTTTCATGGGCGACTCTTGAGTATGTGATACGAGCGGTGGAATTTTTCGCGTAATTTTTTATATGTTCAAACGGATTCTCGCTCTGCTTTTTGCCATCAATCTTATTCTGATTGTCATCGCTTTTAGCGCAGATCATGAGAGAGGTTTCATCGTGCGATTTTTTGACGTCGGGCAGGGTGATGCGATTTACATCCGGACAGAGAAAAAACAGGACATTCTTATTGACGGAGGCCCAGACGATACGGTGCTATCAAAATTAGGCGAAGCGATGCCGTTTTATGATCGCGATATTGATATTCTGATTATCAGCCATCCGCACGCGGATCATATCACAGGCGCGCTTGCGGTTCTGAAACAGTATCGCGTGAAAACCGTGTACTTTTCCGGCGCAGAACATACGACTTATCAATATCTTGAATTATTGCGATTTTTGGAAGAGCAAAAAGAGATTGTGAAAGTGAAGGTTGATCATCCGATAAATCTGCAATTAAGCGGCGAGACAGCGCTTTCTTTTCTGTATCCGGATTTTGACGTTTCCTCCCCGCTCGCGCCGTCATTTATCAAAAATAATCTTAACAACACTTCAGTTGTCGTAAAATTAACACATAAGGGGCACTCCGCGCTTCTGACAGGAGATATTGGGAAAGAGGTTGAGGAGTATATGCTTTTACAAGGAGTTGACGTCTCGGCGCATCTTCTCAAAATCGCTCATCAAGGGAGCCGTTTCTCATCAGGGGAACCATTTTTGCGCGCGGTTCATCCGCAGTTTGTCGTTATTTTTGTCGGACAAAATAATTACGGACATCCGCATGCGGAAACTCTTGATCGTCTGCGCTCCCTCGGCATAAAATTTTTGCGGACTGACAAGGAAGGGGATATTGAATTTTCTCTTGAATAAGGGTATACTGCTCTTTAATTATACTTTATGGAAAATACATCATCAGACATCGCCCAAGACTCGCAGAAATTCTTGTATGCCATTTTTCTTCAATGCCTCAATAAGACGAGCGTGAAGACGCTCGCCGATTATCTTGCAAAAACATTTGCCGACATCGCAAATGCGCAGGAAGCGGCGATTTTTTTGCGCCGTGGGGATGTTTATACAATTCAAGGATCATATAGCCTCCGCAAGGCAAAAATTGACGCAAGCCATGTAGGGTATAAGTCGCCTTTTGTAAGGCGCTTAAAACAGATTGACAAAGACGTCATTTCAAAATATCAGGGCGATTTTAGCGTAGACGAATTCAAGGTGATGTTCATGAAACATACGCTTTCGCGTTTTGAGATTGATTATGTGATCATTTTGGGAGGAAAAAAGTTTATCGGGTTTGTTGTTTTGGGGAAAACCAGCGGCAAACTTCTCCATGAAACAGAAGAGCAACTTGCGCAACTTGCTCATCAGGCGTATGCGAGCATTGATTACCATATTTTGCGCGACATATATCAGGCGGCAGTTTCAGAGTTGAAAGAGATGAGGGAGATGCATAATCATATTATGAAAGAATTTCCATACGGAATTATTTTTATTGAACAGGGCGCAGAAAAAATTAGTTTGATAAATCAGAATGCGCGCGCGGCATTTAATCTTGGAAAAGACTCTGTTCTAGGAAAGTCAGTTTCAGAACTGCTCGCGTCATATGCTGATTCCGTATTTTCAGATTTTTTACGCGCATACAAGTCGGCTAAAGCTCTTAGGAGGTCGTTTAGGTCCGGATTATTTGATAAACACGCCCTTCGCGTTAAAGGCTCTGTATTTGAAATTTCAAGCGTTTTCATCAGCGGAGCTGGCAGTGAAAAACGCGGGGATTTTATCACAGTAAAATCAATTAGCACTCAAGAATCCGTATGAATGATTCATCGCATCCGATTTGCATTATTATAACAGGCGGCACTGTTGTTCAGGATACTGCAGGCAATCTTGTCGGAGTAAAACACGAGGACGACGTAAAGAAATGGATTGCGGCAATGCCGGAACTCCTTCTAATGCGCGCGCAGATGGATGTCCGCGTTTTTCATACAGGCTCTGATGCGGATTTCATACCGGATCGCTGGCTTGCCGTTTGTCGGTTTTTATATGAACATCGGAACGACTACAGCGGTTTTGTGATTGTCGGCAGTATCGCGAACATTCCGTATCTTGGCAATTGCATTCCTCTTATTATGGAAAATCTTTCTTTTACGGTTGTGTTGACAGGATCTCAATTGCCGGATTATCTTCTTGAAGTTCCAGGCGGGCTTTCGGACATTCTCGCGCGTAGCCATGACGTAGGGCTCCGGGCAAACATGATGAACGCGATCCACGCTGTGAAAAGAAAGGGAAGCGGCTGTTATGTAGTCGCCGGCGATAAAATCGTTCCAAGCAATAGAATTGAACTTGGGGAGCCACTTTCCGCGTTCCCTTTTTCTTTTCCGTCAAAAATGTTTGCCGGCAAGGTTGAATTCAGCATGAAACTTTCCGAAGAGCGGGCAGAGGTATCGGCAGAAGAACAGCGCAAAAATACAGTGTTTCTCCCATACCTTGAAACGCGTGTAAAATTTTTTGAGGTAACGCCGCTTCTTACGCGGGAGATGTTGGCAAAAGAATTAGAGGGCGCTCTTGGCGCTCTTTTTCATATTACGCCGACAGTGTCGCTTCCGGATACTTTGCAATCGTTTTTTGATACGCGCAAGGCGTTAATTCCGTGTGTCGTATTTGGGCGCGCTCTTATGACGCCGGAGGGCAGCGCCTTAAACGATTTTCGGGACGCATTTCTCAAAAAAGGCATCATCGTAACACGCGAGGAAGGCATCGCATGGGTTACAGTTGCCTTTATGTGGATTCTAGCCCAAACTTGTGATCCGTCTCTTATCAGGCGCATATTGACATGACAGTATATTTCTACACAACTCGCGATACGACAGCGTATCAGCCAAATATCATGCTTATAAAAGCGATTCAAAATGCCGGCGCTCTGCTTCATTCTAATCTTGTCGGCGTTTCCTACGCCCTTGAATTTCCAAAAGGATTGGACGCGGTTGTTGTGCTTGGAGATCCGGAAAGCCAAGAGGCCTCATACGTTGTCGCTCTCGCAATCGCCCGCAGAAAACCAATTTTATATTTATTGACAAAAGGGGAGTTAGTTCCTCCGGATATTCAAAAAATCAGCGAGACGCATGAATTGAAGAAAGTTTTTAAGTTTTCCTATTTTACGCTTGATACTGCTTCAAAAATTATCGGAGAGTTTATTGACCAGTTCGTGTATCACACAGACACATACGAGATTAAATTTACGTTGCGTTTGAACACAGAACTTGAACGATACCTCAAATGGAAAAGCAAAAGAATGAAAGTTGATAAAGCAACGCTTGTGCGGCGGTTGATAGAAGAGTTTAGAGGGCATGATGAGCAGTATAAAGGATGATTTAATTAACGCCTTCCAAGGAACCGTGCCGGTTCCGTATAGAGGCGCGCGATAAATTATGAAATTTTTTGCTTCCATTTTTAATCCTCGTTTTTTCAGCAACAGTTTTTTTGAAAAGCGTAAGGTTTTGCAGAGAGTTGCGCGAGCGTTTTGGATTTACGTTGCGTTTATTCTCTCGCTCGCGATCGTTGGCTCTGTATTAAGTGTTGACGTGGGCATATTTGTGATATTTTTTGGCGTTCTGGGACAGCTGTGCATACTTTCATGCATCGGTCCGCCTCCTTTTTTCATCCCAATCGCCTCCGCATGTCTCATCTTCATAGTCCTTGACCTTCGCGCCGAAGACAGCATCATCCTTAAACACAAAATCCGCGCCGCGCTCATCATCATTGCCGTGATTCTTTTTTTTCTCGGCGGTATTTTTATTGTCCGCCCGATGATACGCCGCGAGATCGCGGACAGAAAAACCGAGCGTCTGCTTCAAGACGTGGAATACTACAAACGCGAATACCTTGAAATCGGAGAACCAACTTCATCAGAGCAATTCATCTACGCGCGAGACAACCGTATTATGGTGAGTACAATGGACGGCAAGAACCCGCGTATCATCAAAGAGATTCCGCTTGACGAGGCAAAAAAGATATTCTCTGTTTCTCCCAAAGGAACTTATTACATCGCAACAAGCATAAACAATAGACAAAGCGGTGCGGCAGACACCACGGGATCATCCGAAGTCCGCACAGTTGCAGACAACACCTTTGTAATGAGCATCACAAACTTGGAACTCCTTCAAGACGAACTCAAACTCTGCAAATGGTCTTTTGACGAGCAGTTTCTCGCGTGCCAGTATGTCGGCAGGACATCAAAACGGGAGCGGCTTGTATTGTTTAAGGTAGCGGGTGGGAGTACGGAACGAGTATATGACGACCCGTCATGGGGCGATACATGGAGAAATTTTACTTGGTCTGACGAAAATCTTGATTTATTTTACGATCAAGACGAAAAGATCTACCGTATAGACAACATCAAAGAAATGAGCGAAAGCGGTTTTACTATTCCACAACACCGTGTTTTATTGGACCATCTTGCGCCGTGCTTTAACACAGGAATATATTACAACAAGACGTTCTACTGCGTTACCACAACCGAGAGATTGTCCGTCTATCAAAAACTGCCTGACAATCATTTTACCAGCACAAATAGCGGACTCATTATTGCATGGAATGCGGCATCAATCGACAAGACAAATAACCCCACTCTCGTAACCAAGGCCCCACTTTTCAGCACCTCTTACTCGCCTATGCTCTATCCGATAGATGGGGTTTATATTGCAATATACGGAACCTATCGCGGCTCTTTTCTCTTAAACCTGCAAACAGGCAAAATCAACCGATTTCAAACCTTTATCATTACCGAAGACAAAACTGTTATTGAGAAGGATGTTGAAAATACAAACATTTTTAATAACGCCTTTGAAGGAACCGTGCCGGTTCCGTATAGAGGCGTACCTTAATATATGAACATTATATTCCAAAAACACAAGCAGGCGTTAGGCATCTTTGTTGCCGTCTCTCTTCTCGCATCCCTTGCCGTATCCGCGCATTTTCGCGTTGCGGCAATGCGGATATAACATCGTTGTTTTTTGACTTGAAACATGCTAAACTTTTTTAAGCAGTGGGAATATCGTTAAAAAATAAAAGCCGTCGCGAAGTAGGCAAAATCGTCGTTTTTTATCTTAAAATAAGAGAAAAGAATATGCGAAGATTTTCATGCGACGGCTCTTATTTCTGTGAATAACTAACCTAAATATATGAACACCGTACAGCATGTATTGAAAAAGTATTTCATTATTTTATTTATTGGCATTTCGGTTTTCTGGACTATAGGCGCAGGGCTTGGCGCAACCATTCTGCCGTGGGTAGTTATCACCATCGTCGTTATCTTTGAGCGCATATTTTTGAAAGGAGCCATAAAAGAACTGGTTGCTCGCTCGTTTTTTATATATGTCGCTCTTATTATAGTATTAAGTATACTGGTTACATTGATATTGAGCGTGGACGGAATTTTATTTATTATTTGGTTTGGAATCATAGGGCAAGCATGTTTTTTTACTTGCGATCCCCCGATTCTCCTCTTCCCCTTTGCTCCTGTTTTTGTTCTCACTGGTATCATATTTATCGTCCTTGACCTTCGCGCGCGCGAGAGCATCATAGCACGGTATAAGACGCAGGCGGCACTTATTATTTTTGGAGTGATTGTTCTTTTTACGGCAAAACCAATAGTGAATTACCTAACACAACTGCGGCGCGAGGCTAGGGAGACGACGATGTTGGAACGCGACGCAGGATACTTTAGCCAAGAGTATTTAGAAAGCGGCACCCCTTCCTCGTCAAGAGAGTTTATCTATGCAAGAGATAACCAAATCCTTGTTGGCACGATGGACGGCAATGAACCGCATGTTATCGCAGAGTTTGGACTCTTGCCTATGAACAAGATTTTTTTAGTATCGCCGGGAGGCACATATTTTGTCCTTACGCGCAAAAGTAAAGATAAGAGAGTGGATGGAATCGCCGAAGTACGCACAGTGAAAGACAATATATTGGTGATGAGCATTACTGGAACAGACATTCGCCAAGATGAACTCCAGAGATGCAAGTGGTCGTATGATGAGCGGTTTATTGCGTGCCGGTACTATGGCGAAAGGTCAGTAAAGAAGCAGCTAGTTCTTTTTGATGTAGGCCGTGTTTTAAAGATAAACATCTATAGTGAGCCATATAGATATACTGACTCTGAAAAAAGGGAAAATTTCACATGGTCCGATACAACGCTGGACTTATTTTATGATCAAGAAAAGAAGATTTATCGCCTTGATAACGTGAAAGAAATGAGCGAAAGCGGTTTTAACATTCCCGCGCATCGGGTATCGTTCTCTGACCTTGCTCCGTGTTTTGGAGCAGGAGTGTATCAGAACGGCACGATTTATTGTATGACTACAACAGACGATTTTTCCGAATTGAGTGCATTGTCTGACAATGTTTTTTTAGAACGGAAAGATGGACTTGTCATTGCCCAGCAAGTTGTTCAAGGCGGTGGTTTGACAACCCCTGTTGTGATAAATAAAGCGCCATTTAGATTAACCGCCGGTTACTCTGTTTCAACACTGTATCCGATAGATGATGTGTACATAGGAGTATATAGGATAGGCGAGAACAGGCCTAATGATTTTTTCCTCGTCAATATAAACACAGGTAGAATAAACACACCAAGCATCACCTCTATCCGTCGTGGCAGAGCGATTGAAGAAAAAGTTGAAACCCAAAATATCTTTTTTACCGCCTCCAAAGGAGCCGTACCTGTCCCTTATACAGGCGCGCGATAATTTTATGTTCCATTTAATAAAACGTATTGTGAAGGTATTTTTCATATACGGCTTTTTTTTATTCCTCAACATTGTCTTGGGCAGTTTGTTTTTACTTGAGTCGCTGGAAAATATTTTTGGTTTGGATTTAGAAACTTGCGGAGGTTTAATTTGCATTCTTCCGCAACCAACACTTCTGGGATTCTTAGTCTTGATTGTTTTAAGCATTTTGATGGGCTTGTTGTTTCAAGATTTTATTCACTCCATCAGGCAAAGAAAAATCCTTCGTGCGTTGATCCTCCTTGGCGCAGTCGTATTTTTCGTCGGCGGGTTTGTCATGGCGCGTCCTTTCATACATAGCGTGATTGCGGACATAAAAAAAGAACAGCACATCAAAGACGCCGAATACTACAAACGCGAATACCTTGAAATCGGAGAACCAACTTCATCAGAGCAATTCATCTACGCGCGAGACAACCGCATCATGGTTAGCGAAATGGACGGCAAGAACCCGCGTATCATCAAAGAGATTCCGCTTGACCAAAATACCAAAGTATCCTCGGTTTCTCCGGGAGGAACCTATTACATCGCAACAACCAAAAACCAACCATGGAAAGTGGAGGGAGGATACGGCCCTGACGGAATATACTATGTTCCAACAAACAAAAAAAGCGCGGTCGTGAGTGAGAAATCCGAAGTACGCGCCGTTGCAGACAACGCGTTTATAATGAGCATCACAAACTTGGAACTCCTTCAAGACGAACTTAAACTCTGCAAATGGTCTTTTGATGAACAGTTTCTCGCGTGCAGGTATTATAAAGATGCATGGGAGCGCAAACAGCTTATTTTGTTTGACATAGCGCGCGGGAACGCAACTCATATATATGACGATTCGTCCCTTGGTGGTACCGCCAAGAATGTTACATGGTCCGATGTAAACTTGAATTTTTTTTACGACCAAGACGAAAAGATCTACCGCATAGACAACATCAAAGAAATGAGCGACAGCGGATTCACCGTTCCTCCGCACCGTGTTTTATTAGACCATCTCACTCCCTGCCTTGGCGCAGGCGCGTATCAAAACAACACGATTTACTGCGTTACGACAGTCAATCAACTCGTCGGGTACCGAAAACCGCCCGATAACCAGTTACTAACCTATAATGACGGGCTTATTATCGCGTATCCCGAGCCAGAAAACAACAAGCCAGAAAGTCCGGTTGTGCTAGCCAAAGCGCCGTTTTCATTCGGCGCTGGATATGGTCTTACGTTGTATCCTGTGGACGCAAACTACATAGCCGCGTACGGAATAAGCAATGTATTTTTCCTCTTAAACCTGCAAACCGGGAAAATCAACCGATTTCAGACATACAGCATTTACGGAGATGATATTATTCACGGAGATGATATTGGTTTTTATGAGCACATTAAAACCGAAAACATTTTCTATAATGCCTATAAAGGCACTACCGAACCAAACATCTTTAATAACGCCTTTGAAGGAACCGTGCCGGTTCCGTATAGAGGCGTACCTTAATATATGAACACCATATTCCAAAAACACAAGCAGGCGTTAGGCATCTTTGTTGCCGTCTCTCTTCTCGCATCCCTTGCCGTATCCGCGCATTTTCGCGTTGCGGCAAAAAGCGGCGCGTTTACTGCTGATACCGAGTTTGCTAAAAACGTTGGGCGCGAGGTTGAGGAGAATATGCGCCAAGGCAGAAACGATTCCACGATTCGCGATGCGCTCACTCGCGTCCAGGAGACACGAACAATAGAACTGCGAGTAG
>MHJU01000034.1 GCA_001818155.1 Candidatus Jacksonbacteria bacterium RIFCSPLOWO2_02_FULL_44_20
GTTTAGTATTCTTCAGAATCCAGGGATCGCAGTTAGAGAAGCTGGACAAGGATACGGTATACAAGCAAAAGAGCTCGGAGAGTGGTACTGGAACGCTTCTGATTACGAACGAGGAAAAGTCTTGGGGCAGATTACGGAGAAGGTTGCGGAGGGTATCGTGGTGGGAAAGGTGGCTGGGAAAGTTATGGGGAGTTTAAATAAGAATAGTAAAGCAAATCCACTTGATGGGGCTCAATATGGTACAAAGGTACTTAAGCAAATGCAGAAGCAGGATGATAAATATCACAGTTTTCCCACGTCAGTGGATAAACTTGCAGGGAATGGCATTACTACACACATAACAGGTGGTGATGGTATTGTACGCCAGCAGGTTGACCTAAAAGGATCGATTAATGGACAACAAGGAACTTATCGTTGGATTATAGAACCGGACAGGTCTATTAGCCACCGCCAATTCCATCCCCACACTTAAAGCGCAAAATATGTATGACTACTAACGAAATAATAAAAAGTAACATACCCGAAGAAGTACAAAAAAGAGGAAGGTCTTTAGCTAAGGATGTAGGGGTGCTTGAAATTGCATGGAGGCGTAGCGATGTAGAAGAAATACTACAAGAAATTAAAGGAAAAAGCATTGTTGTTTTAGGAGGGGATGTGTATTATGAGGACCAAAACAAAATTGTCCCTACAATGGAGAACTGGTATTATGATTTCGGTAATAAAAAGAGAATGGTAATACTTGCAGATATAGAAGAAAGCATAAAAAAAACTTTGGGATATATTCAGAAATATCCAGTGCCTGATTTTGGCACTACTTGGTTTGTATTAGTTCTTGAATTGGTGGATGAAGGAACAAGGCTTGGTAGCGAGCCAGTGATAACTTGAGCTTAGACCATAACATTCGGCTCCGAACGCGTGAACGTGAAGGCTGGCGCGTTTGAGACGAGGTTCGCGCGCATCCCATTGACCGACCACTTTTGCCTTGTTATAGTAACATCATATGACTAAGAAAAAATCACCTCTTACAAAGCAAACAATCAATCAACTTGTTCAATGGGAAAAGATCGTGCCAAAATCAGTATTGCCGATTGAAAAAACTTCTCGCGCCGGTGTTATTGTTGATAGAAACGGCGCTCCTCACTTCTTTATTTTTGATGCATTTGCGTTGCTTGATGTCTTATCCGCCATAGACGACAAACTTGTGGATCGTCTTTCAACTGAAGCGTATCATTCAAAAACTATTAACCCTGCCGGCTGGCTTATTGATCATATTGAAGAGCGTCTACCGCTCAATCCTGTGTATATACAATCCCTACGGGATGCAATCACTGATGCTCAAAAGAAAGGGTGGATACCTTTTAATGTAATCGAACAGGAGTTGAAGCTTAGGTCCTAACCGTATGTATCAGATCGCCTTCACTCCTCATGGTGAACAAGAACTTGCGGCATTGCCTAAAAATATACAGCAACGCATTCATAAAAAACTTTGTGATAATTCTACGCTTCCCAATCCATTAGTGAGAGCTCGCCATCTTGTTGACCTTCCTCCAGCGACGCACCGTTTCAGAATCGGTCAATACCGAGTTTCTTTTTTTATTAAAGGGAAAACTATCTTTGTAGAACGCGTAGAGCTTCATGGACGCGCGTATCGTCGCTAATAATCTACAATTCACATCTTTCGCGCTGGATTCCGCCGGAACAGTGGCGCAGAAACTTGACTACCTTCCATTCGGACAAGAACGCGTGAACGTACAGAGCGGTTCGTTTGAAACGCGCTTCACCTTCACGGATCAGGAGCGCGATGACGAATCCGGCTTATTGTACTACGGCGCGCGGTATTATCATCCAACACTCGGACGATTCACACAGCCGGACCCGGTTATCACAGACATCGGACGCAAGGAGTTCGCGATGGCGATGATGAGTCCGCAACTGTTGAATGGGTACAGCTATGTGGGGAATAATCCGATGAAACACGTTGATAAGCAGGGAGAATTCCTCGTCCTCGCGCCGATCATTGGTTATGCTCCTGTATGGATTCCGGCGACCATCACAGCAATCGGCGCTGTTGGAGGATCCATAGCCGCGTGGTACTATGGCGGCGCGCTCGGGTACTACGCGGAAAAAGATTACGCAAGCGGAGACGCTTCTCTTGACACTTCAATCTTTGTATCAACCACAACTGCAGAGGTTGCCGGAGGACTGGTTGTGATAGGAGATGCGTTTGGGGCGGGGGGAAATAGTGGACAAAATAATAATAGAAATACGACACAGCAAACACAAGGCACGAAAAATAGTTTGCCTGATAGCGCTTTGTGCGTGAGAGGAGGACAATGTACAGCAGAGCAATTTAGAAACGCTTCTGGAGTTACGTACAACAAACAAACGAACACATTAGAAGATGGTGTTTCAGTGAATAGCGCTCCAAATAAATCTGTTGAAGAATTATCAAAAGGAATTAAGAATGGCCAAATTGGGGTTACTACCGTGGGGGATGTCCGAAAAGCTGGAGGAGATGTAATCCCTTCGCAAAGTGGGCAGAATCCAAACCATGCAACGTTACAAGGAATTACACCTGAACAAGCCCAAAAATCGTTTCAACCTACGAGGCCAAACCCTACAAGAGTAAAAAGAAAATAATATGGTAAATAATAATAATGAATATCTAAAATCATTACCTATGGTTGAGGTATCGTTTCAAGATCAATTTTGCGGGTGTGAAGATGAAATTATTAAAACACCTTGGTATATTTTAAGTAAGTTAAACGAGCTTGGGAAACAACCTAAAATCGGGGATAAAATATTACTTTATGAAAAAGATGTAGATGAAAATAATCAATATTATTATTTATGTAACACTGGAGAAGTAATTGAACTGAACGAAAGTGAAATTAAAAAATATTTGCCTTTAGAATCAGAAATCTCATGGTCAGATTTTTGCTACATAGACAATCAACCAATTATGGTAAAGATTGATAAAGACGCTTATCTTGATTTGTCTTTAGATTCAGAGGTTTTTGTCCATTAAACCGTAACCATTGCATAAGTACTTGTGAGTAAAAGAATTATAAAAGGAGCAAATAAGATGACGAGTAAAAATTCTGGAAAATCTATAAAAATTAGAGGACAATAAGTTGTATCACATGATTACAACAGAAATTAAATTAAAAGAATTAAATATAGGCTTCAGTTCTGATATAGGTGCGCCAATTCCTGTGGTATTGGCCAGTGAATACAAAGTACATTTACTTTTTTATATTTCAAAACAAAATCCTGGCTTTGATGGCCTATCTGTTAATATTAGAGACGAGAGTGAAGATATAGATGTGGCGTTGATTACTTTTACTAACTACGCATCTTATAAATTTGGGATGCCAAATGATGAGGCAATAGAGGGTCATCCGTATTATGCCTTTGGACTATCGCCGTATAGCTTTTTTGAGGTAAAAAATTCTGATTGGATAAAACAACTAGAACAGATTAATAGCGTGCACGAGCACCATAATAAAGAGCTGTTTAACAAATATAAACATTTTATTTTTTTCTTCCATGATAGTAATTTTGAATGTGTTGCTGAATCGTTTATTGTTGATAAGTTAGATATGACAATGAGGCAAGCCGTGGAAAAAATTGCCTGTGAGTTATGTATTTTGTAGATTGTTACAATCCATGCCCACCCCCTACTACTCCAAACCTCGCTTCACACTCTATCACGGCAATTGCATGGATACTCTCGCCGAGCTTCCAGAAAATTCCGTTGACATGGTTTTTGCCGATCCGCCGTATCTTCTCTCAAACGGCGGTTTCACAGTCCACGCCGGACGGCGAGTAAGCGTGAACAAAGGCGAGTGGGATAAAAGCAACGGATTGAAAAAAGATTTTGAGTTTCATCTTGAATGGATACTAGCCGTCAGGCGCGTCCTGAAACCGCACGGCACGATTTGGATTAGCGGGACATATCACTCAATTTATCAGTGCGGCTTTGCGCTTCAAGTGAGAAAATTTCACATTTTGAATGATATAGCATGGTTCAAGCCAAATGCTTCTCCAAATTTGAGTTGTCGTTTTTTCACTGCGAGCCACGAAACTCTGATTTGGGCACGTAAAGATAAAAAGGCAAAGCATATTTTCAATTACAACTTGATGAAAAACGGAAAATGGCCGGAAGATCAGCTAAAAAAGCCAGGGCTTCAAATGCGTTCTGTTTGGGCAATGGGAACACCAAAAACGATAGAAAAAAAATTTGGCAAACACCCAACGCAAAAACCGGAGAATTTGTTGAAGCGAATCGTGCTTGCCTCAACAAACAAGGGTGATTTAATCATTGATCCGTTCACAGGAAGCTCAACGACCGGAATTGCCGCGTATCTTTTAGGTAGAAGTTTTATCGGTATTGATACTGATAAAAAATATCTGAATTTATCTATAAAACGATTTGAAGAATTACATAGAAATCTTAAAAAAAAGTCATCGCTATGAAAAATTATATTCCCACTCAAAAACACTGGAAAGATATGTTTGCGCAGTATTCTTTTTATACAGTGCTGGAAAAATTTCCAATACAACAAATCAAGAGGAAGAAACTGCGGAATGACACAAATTTAAACGATGTACTTTATATGCTGACACATTTTGATAAAGATGCATGGATGCCGGTAACTTTAGATAAGGAGTATTGTTTAGTTGATGGTCAGCATCGACTAGCGGTAGCTGACCAGATGCGTTTAGAGTATGTTGATGTGGCGATTCTGTTAGATGATCGCTATAAATCATCATGAAAATATGAAGACAAAAGGAACAGGCGGAGGAAATACAATTACTGGCCTTAATTTTGAAAGAGGACGCGATATTTTATCTGTCCTTAATACAGTAGATGGCTATTCAGTAAAAGGTCATATTATCTTTTACCGTGAAAAAGAGGTCGCGCGTAGTTACAAAAAGTACGGACTGTACAGATTTTTGAGCTCAAAAGGTGTTGATTGGACCAAGTATATTTCAAAAAAACTTCTACCAGATGAAGCGTTATATGTGATTATAAACAACACGCTTTTCATCATTGAGATGAAATTTCAAATGGTTGAGGGCTCTGTTGATGAGAAGCTCCAAACTTGCGATTTTAAGAAAAAGCAATATAAAAAGTTGATGGCTCCATTAAACATTGAAGTTGAGTATATTTACATCTTGAACGAATGGTTTAGAAAACCGCAGTATAAAGATACGCTTGACTATGTTATATCAGTCGGGTG
>MHJU01000035.1 GCA_001818155.1 Candidatus Jacksonbacteria bacterium RIFCSPLOWO2_02_FULL_44_20
TTTTCTAATAAACCTAAAATACCAAGGAGAATCTCCTTCTCTTTTTGCGTGCGCTTTCGCAAAAATTTTTTTATCTTATCCATCTATCTTCTGTATCATCTTAATAAGGTCTCTTCCTAGTATCCCTTTTCCGTCATTATCTCTGGCCGCGTCAAAAACCACCTCATACTCCCCTAAATCGTCTGTATCAATCGGAACTATTTTTAAAAAGGACTCCTCTGCTTCCATTAGAAACTGGTTTGTGTTAAATTTTTTGCGCCACGCCACTGGAAGAGTTATTTGCCCGCGAGACGTGGCTTTTTGTATTGTTTTAGTTGTCATATCAGTATTTCTTATTTACTTACTTTCTTAATAGTAACCCATCGCGCCTTGCATGTCAACGCTACTGATTCAAAATCGTCTGTGCGAGGGCGCAGAGGTCGTCATTGGAAATCTCTTTCTGTTTATCCGCTGTTTTTTTAAACTCAAGATAAAACCGATCCATTTGCATTGTGGAAAAATGCACTCCGAGCGCTTCTAAACGTGCGCCGATCGCGTGCCTGCCGCTGTGTTTGCCAAGAACAATACGGTTTGACGGCCATCCTACGTCCTCGGCGCGCATAATTTCAAACGTCTCGCGTTTTTTAAGAACTCCGTCCTGATGGATGCCGCTCTCGTGGGCAAAGGCATTTGCGCCAACGATCGCTTTATTGCGCTGAACCGCGACGCCTGTCAACTGCGACACAAGCTGGCTCGTTTGATAAATCTCGCGCGTTTTGATGCGCGTATCTTTTTTGAAATGTTCACTGCGAACTTTAAGAGCCATCACCACCTCCTCAAGCGCGGTGTTGCCTCCACGCTCGCCAAGCCCGTTTATCGTGCACTCAACCTGTTTTGCGCCAGCTTCAATCGCGGCAAGCGCATTTGCGGTTGCAAGCCCGAGATCGTCATGGCAATGAACGCTTAAAACAATACCATCCGAAAATCTTTGAACTCGCGCGCGAATCCCGCGGATAAACTCATACCAGCAACTGGGAATTGCACACCCGACTGTGTCCGGAATGTTGATCGTCGTTGCGCCCGCGGAAATCGCAACCTCAATCACTCTGCAGAGATACTCTATATCCGTCCGCGAAGCATCCATCGCGGAAAATTCCACGTCCGGGACATACCCTCTCGCTCGCTTCACTGCGTGTTCAGTCATGGTTAAAATTTCTTCCTGCGACCTCTTCATACCGTGTTCAAGGTGAATCGGCGAGGTTGAGATGAAGGTGTGAATGCGCGCTTCGCTAGCGGCTTTAATCGCTTCATACGCGATGTCTATATCCTTCTCCAGCGCGCGGGCAAGAGCGCATACGCCGCTTCTGCGGATTAAACGCGCAATCTCTTGCACCGCATTAAAATCGTCAGGAGAGGCGACCGGAAAGCCCGCCTCAATAATGTCAACGCCAAGTTTCTCTAGTTGGAGAGCGACTGCGACTTTCTCCTCTTTGTTTAAGCTCGCGCCCGGAGATTGTTCTCCATCGCGAAGAGTTGTGTCAAAAATAATGATTCGGTTCATATAAGAAAATGGTACGCAAAACAGGTGCGCGTGTCAATAAAAAATCCCCCCGAGAAGATTTGGGGGGATTTATGTGGTTCCAGTCCCTGAAAACGGGACCGGACTCATGCGTCTGCGCGTCGTTAACCGACAAGCAGTCCAGCTCCGAAAGCGAGTAAAGACATGATACTCGCGACTCCGAGAATGCTGGCATGCACAAATGCATGATCAGTATATTCACGGCACACGGCGTCTATCTTTTCAATGTAGGCGGACACAAGTGCCTTAATTGTCAAATGCTTTGTAGTGTAGAAGCCATTTTGTTGGCTATTACACCGCAAGGCACGCAATGTTTTGTTTTTATTTTTGACCTTTTGACCTTTGACGTCATCTTTTTTTGGATGACGCTTGTCATTATAGCACGGGAAAAGGGGTAGGGCAAGGGGTATGATGTGGATAATTTTTATTCCTTACAATTCACCCCGGCAACCATACGCGAAACGTTGTTCCTTCGCCAAGCGAGGATTCAACGGCAATTTTCCCTTTATGCTTGGTGATGATATTTTTTACGATAAACAAACCTAAACCGGTTCCTTCAACTTTTGACGCGCTCTCGGCTCGGAAAAATTTCTTAAACAATTTTTTCTGATCATCGTCTTTGATTCCGATACCAGTGTCCGAAATAACGATTTCGGCGCCGCCATCCGCGCTGTTCACCATAATAGAAAGCGCGCCTTTTGCAGGCGTATACTTAATCGCATTATCTATAAGATTCGTGAGCGCAAGAGAAATTTTTTCCTGATCGCCATTTACTATAATTTCACCAGCCTCTTTCGCATTTGTCTTAAAAGTCAATTTTTTATTGGCAAACACTGGAGAATCGGCATCAATAATATCTCTTAAAAGCGCCGTAATATTAAACTCCACAAACGTGAAAGTCGTTCTCCCCTCTTCAATTCGCGACACATTCAGAAGATCATTTACTAAATGAATCATTCGCTCGTTGCTCTCGTATACTTTATGTAAAAAGTCAGCCTGCTCATCGTTTAATGCCCCGACATCTCCATCAAGCACCATCTTTACCATCCACTTTATACCTGATAACGGTGTCCGAAGCTGGTGCGAAGCGATTGAAACGAATTCTGATTTTAAGTGCTCAATCTCGCGCTCGCGCGTAACGTCATGCAAAACTTTGATAAACCGGGCAGGTCCGTTCTCTGTTTGCGGGAGCCGAATGGTCGTTACTTCAAGCACATTTTCGCCAGTCTCGCCAAGACGAATCTCCTCTTTACGCCGGCCTTTTGATGGCGAAGCGATAATCCTGTAAAGAAGCGCGAATCGTCCGCCCTCTCCGCCTTCGTACTCAATAATAGAATGGCCGAGAATATTTTTTTCCTTTACGCCAAGCAATCGTTCGGCTTTAGGATTCATAAGAAGAACGCGATATTCTGTATCATACACAATGATTGCGTCATCCAGTTCGTTGACGATGAGTTTCGTTTTGTCCCGCTCCTCGGCAATCTCGCGCTCGCGAGCTCCCAAGTCCTCGGCCATTTTATTAAATGATCGCGCGACCTCTCCGATCTCATCCCTGTTTTTAATTTTGATACGATACGCTAACCTTCCTCCGCCGATTTGCCGCGCGCCTTCAATCACTGCGCGAAGCGGTTTGATGATCAAAAACCGGTTGAGAATAATAAGAAATCCGATTCCGAAAAGGATCATTATAATTGTTGCAAAACCGATGGCGCGTTGAATGCGTCTGTTCGCCTCATCAAAGAAACTGATCGGAAGCCCGAGCGTTACTTCTGTTGCCAGTTCTTCTCCGGAATTATTTTCAAGCTGAAACGACAGGACTTGAAATTTTTTAGTGTCAACAACGCCTTTTGGAAATGTCGTGAGAGGCGCCGCTGATTCCGGAAAAGTCACATGAATGTCTAAACCTGTACTGCGTTTTATCTCCGCTAAATCGCCTTCATCAAGGATAAACGAAGACTTAATAATACCTAAAAAACGCGGGGGGTTATTATACAGGGCAATTTCTTCATCAGTCAGCCCGAGAAGATTAGACCTTGACTCTATGTCTTCAAATATAGGCGCGACACCTGAAAGAAGGATTCTGTCATTCAGCACTTCAATTCCGGCAACAGCTGTCTTTGGATAATATGAAACGTCTCGTTCGCTCGTTTTATAATCGTCGCTTTGAATAATAGAATGTCCGTCGCTTCCTGAAATTTCAAAATAATCGGCGCCAAATATGCGCTTCCATCCTTCTAACTCTGTATCAGCCTCTTCCGCCGCAAAACTCCCAAGCATCACGCGTCTGACAAACGCGTTCTCTTTCGCAAGTACCACCGACATGCCAAGGGCTTCCCTTCCTTTTCCCTGAAAATACTGATTCACACTCTCTTTTGCCTGCAGAAGCCGAAATTCCATCTCGCTAAGCACGCGCGCGCTGTAAAGACGGACGCTTATTACAGAAACCGCCACCGAAACTATTATGATGGTAAGAGAAAAAATTAGAGCGAGTTTTTTTTGCACAGTCCTGACTGCTGTTAGGCAGGTTATGGGTTTGAAAGCAATTCTTTAACCTTCACCACGATATCGTCAATATCAAAATTTGACTTTATAAAATATCCGACGGTCATCTCTTTTATAATTGGCTCATGTTCTTTGCCGCTGTAGTTTGATAAGATAATTACCCTAGTTCCGCTCCTGTCGTAGGAGGAATCGCGCGACAACATGCTTAGAACCTCAATTCCAGAGAGCCCCGGCATGAGGAGGTCAAGAAGAACAACCTTTGGCTTCATCTGAAGAATAGTCTTTAAGGTAATGTCTCCGTCCATTGTGGTTATCACTCTAAATCCGATCAGCCGCAATTTTTTCGCAAGAACTGTGCGTAAAAACGTCTCGTCTTCGGCGACTAGAACATCGGGGCGGCCTTCCAGTTTTGCAAGCGAGTTGTAGATACGCTCCAAAATATCGTCAATCGTAAAATCCGCTTTAACGAGATAATCATCGGCGCCGTTTGCAAGAAGTTGTTTAATCTCAACAGGTTGCCCGGAGTTTGAAATAATAATCACCGGAATTTTTTTAAGATCAGGATGTTTCTTAAGATACAGCAATATCTCCTCGCCTTTCACTTTTGGAAGCAAAAGATCAAGCAAAATTATGTCCGGCTTTATGGATTCGGCTTTCGCCATGCCAAGCGCTCCGTCGTCTGCCGTCTCAACGACGAATCCGTCCTTTTCTAGTTTCAGCTTCAGAGCTAAAATAAGCTGTTCTTCATCTTCTATAATAAGAATTGTTCTTTTATTCATACATGTTTATGCGGTTCAGCAACGTTCGTCTTATCACAAACGATAAAGTGAACGCTCCCTGAACATTATTTTAATATGCCGGCACTTGATTGAATATGCTTACTTGCACTATAGTGCCTTAAGTCATTATTATACTCTCTCGTTCTTTCAGGTGTCAAACAAAAATATGATTATGCTTTTGTACGGCAAAGATACGAGCCGCTCGCTTCAAAAACTCGCGGAAATCCGCTTTGATTTTACAGAAAAAGTCCGCGGAGAAATCGTTATTCTTGAAAATGAAACGACGTCTTGTGATACACTGCGGCACCACCTCCAAACAGACGGACTTTTTTCCAGTGATAAATTGATAATTATAAAAAATGTGATTACTGACGGGGGAATTCAGAATTTGCGCGAGTTTCTGCCGCTTATCAAAACATCTCTCATTACCGCGCCGCAGATCAAAGTGATTTTTTTTGAACGAGACGTTCTTGATGCAAAGCACGCTCTTATAAAAGAGCTTATCGCGGCAACGGTTCTTGATGGGAAAGAACATTATCCGGAACATGCGCCGCTTAATCAAAAAGAGGTGTGCGACGCAATCGCGCGTGAGCTTGCAAACGCCGGGAAAACGATTGAACCGGACGCGCTTTCAATGCTCGCGCGCGCGATAACCGACAGTTTTCTTCTCGCCTCCGAACTCAATAAATTACTGCACGCGGAAGCCCGCCATATTACAAAAGATGTTCTCTCCGAACTTTCACCGCGCGATATAAACGATTCTATCTTTCAGCTGACAGACGCAATTAGCGGGCATCGCGCGCATGACGCGCTTTCAATGCTCGCGCGCCTTTTGAAACGCGGCAGTGAACCGCTCTACGTTCTCGCCATGCTCCACAGGCATGCGCGGATCATCACGAAAATTAACTCCTACCTTGATGAAAATCCGCGCGCCAGGCCCGAGGAAATCGCTGGCGCGATTAAAGAACACCCTTTTGCCGTGAAAAAAACGCTTCCCTCGGCAAGACAGATTTCAAAAAGCGCAACGATCACGCTCTATGAAAATTTGCTTGAAACCGATCGTTGTATAAAAAAAAGCGCCGCTTCTAAAGAGGCGCTTCTTGCGCGATTGGTGTGTAAGATGAGCGGATAATAATTATTGAGTATCGCCCGCTCCCTCAATCTGTTCAATTTTGCGAATCTGCACGCCCATTTTTTTATATCTCGTCTCTGTGATGGTGTCGTACGTCTGCCGCATTTTTTTTAAATAATCGTCAAACGCGCTAAACTCATCCTGAAAACGATGAAAATTTTCAATAAATCCCTGTATAATTTTAAGCACCTCGCGGATATTTTGTTCATACGTAAAATTCCTGTATGCTTCCATTATAATCCGTAGTGTCGCGTAGAGCGAGGATGGAGAGGTAATCAAAACTTTCTCTTTAAATCCCAAATCCACCACGTCACGGATGTAATCATTGATAAATCCAAAGACCTTCTCGGAAGGGACAAATAAAATTACAAAGTCTAAAGTATTTTCTTCCTCGCTAATATATGAGCGGGAGGTTATTTCTCGTATTTTAGTTTTAATATCTTGAGTGAAACGGCGCATATACTCCTTTTTTTGTTCTTCTGACCCAGCCTCTTGATATGCCTGCAAGTTGGAAAGAGGAAATTTTACATCAATGTTAACCTTGCGTTTTTCTGGAAGGAGCAAGGTGAAGTCTGGAATAGTTCCCGTTGCCCCCGCTGACTGCTTGCTATAATGCGCGCCCTCTAAAAATCCCGCGTCGCGCAAAATGTCCTCTGCCACACGCTCGCCCCAACTCCCGCGCAATTTATTATTACCTAAAATTTTTGCCAAATTCTCTGTTTTTTCATGCAATTTTTCGGCAACCTCGCGGTGTGATTTTATTGATTCGCTGATAGAGCCAAACTGGCGGTTTCCTTCCTGCGCGAGGCTCTTCAACTCCTCCTGTGTTCCTTTAATTTTTTGCTCAAAATTTTCAATATGTTCCTTAATATGACTTTTCTCCCGTTCTACGTCTTTGCCGATTTCTTCTCTCACGGTGCCAAGTTCCCGTTTTGCGATATCCAAAAGAGCCGGCATGAGTTCAGACAAACTTTTCCGCGACAAATCGTCAAAACTGCTTTTTGCATGACGGTCAAGCAGTTTTTTTGTGAGAGAAAAAATAAGAAACGAGATGCCGGCGCCGATAAAAACGCCGATAATAATAGAAGTCATGGGAAAAATCGTATACTGTAAACGCGATTTAAGCAAGGACTGCGCTGATTGACTAAAACCTCGCGCGCTCGTATCATATTCGTATATCTTATGCCTAAACCTTTCTTAAAACAAACAAACGACCTCCTCGCGCGCGGAGTTGAAAAAATAATCGTCAAAGAGCATCTTGAGAAAGCTGTTAAGAGCGGTAAAAAACTGCGCCTAAAATTAGGCATTGATCCGACAGGAGCAGATCTCCACATCGGGCATATGGTGGCGATACGGAAATTGCGCGCGTTTCAAGAACTCGGACACAAGGTGATTATTATCGTCGGCGATTACACGGCGCGCATAGGCGACCCCTCTGGCCGCGATAAAATGCGCGAGCCGCTTACAAAAGAAAAAATTTACGAAAATCTCAAAACGTACAAAAAGCAAATCGGGAAAATCCTGGACGTTGATAAAACAGAGTTCGCCTATCAATCAGAATGGTTTGATAAAAAAAATATCCAAGACGTCATTGAATGGGCAAGTATTTTTACCCTCCAGCAGATGATTGCAAGAGACATGTATCAGCGGCGCATGAAGGAGGGAAATCCAATCGGACTTCACGAATTTTTGTACCCCCTGCTCCAAGGGTACGACTCCGTCGCAATCAGATCGGACGTTGAATTTGGCGGAAACGATCAGGAATTTAACTTGCTCGTTGGGCGCACGATGCAGGAACATTTCAAACAACGGCCGCAAGATATTTTAACTATCTCACTTTTAATTGGCACCGACGGCAGGAAGATGAGCAAAACATATAATAATTACATCGGCGTCATGGACGCGCCATCGAAAATGTTTGGCAAAGTGATGTCTGCAAGCGACGAGGTTATTGGCGATTATTTTACGCTCTGCACCGATGTTGCGATGGATGAAATCGCGGAAATTGATCGTGCTATGAAAAACGGTTCGTTAAACCCCCGCGATGCAAAGGCTCGGCTTGCGCGTGAAATCGTTACGATATATCACAGCGCAAAAACGGCGCGTGAGGCGGAAGCGGAGTTTGAAAAAATCTTTAAGCAGAAAGAAAAGCCGAGCGACATGCCTGTGTTCAAGGCAAAAAAAACTCGTTATCTCCTTACTGATTTTCTTGTAGAAGCAGAGCTTGTTTCGTCCAAAACCGAGGCGAGGCGTTTGGTTGAACAGCGCGGCGTGAAAATTGACGACATCGTGCTTGACGATTGGAAAAAGGAGATTGTTGTGCAAGATGGCATGGTCGTGCAAGTTGGGAAGAGGAAGTTTGTGAAAATTGCAAGTACAAACACTTGACTTAGTCCAAACATTAGTTTACATTTGATCATACTATGATTACCATAAACACTCACAAGGCAAAGACGCACCTTTCCCATTACCTCTCATTGGTACAGAAAGGAACGGTGGTTATTATCGCCAAACACAATCTTCCGGTGGCTGAACTGCGCCCGATTCAAAAACTGGCCACGCATCGCGCTGTTGGATTGTGTCAAGAGAAATTTGATATTCCAAAGTCGTTTTATAAACCGCTCCCTAAAAAAATCGTGGACGCTTTTAATAAACCACAATGAAACTCTTGCTTGATACGTGCGCTTTCTTGTGGATTATTCAGGACTCGCCGCGCTTATCAAAGAAAGCGCGCGATTTATTTTTAGATAAACGCAGTGAGGCGCGCCTTTCGGTTGTTTCAGTATGGGAAATGGTACTTAAATATCAGTTGAAGCGACTCCCACTCCCTGAACCGCCGGATACCTTTATACCAAAACAATGCTATCTTCACGATATTGGAATGATGCCGCTGGAGGACCGCGCTATTTATGAACTGCTCAAAATCCAGCCACTGCATAATGATCCATTTGACCGCATGCTTGTGTGCCAAGCGCGGGCTCATGACTTGGTAATTTTGACACCTGATAAACTGGTTACTGATTACCCGGTACAAAGCATGTGGTAATCGCGCGCGTTTCATTTATAGACAAACGCGGGACCTTTGCCAGTAAACAAAAATCTGATGCCCAAATATTTTCCATACAACACAGTGAACTACGGAGGACAATATGTGCCTGAAACTTTGATGCCAGCGCTTTATGAATTGGAAGAGGCGTACGAGCGGTTTAAGCGGGACGAAAAATTGCAAACGGAATTGCAACATCTTTTGCATGAGTATGCCGGAAGACCAACGCCGCTGTATCACGCGCGAAACTTATCGGAAAAACTTGGGTGTAAAATTTATTTAAAACGCGAGGATTTATTGCACGGCGGAGCGCATAAAACCAACAATGTTTTAGGACAAGCGCTTTTAGCTCGCTTCATGGGAAAGACGCGCCTTATCGCGGAAACCGGCGCCGGAATGCACGGAGCCGCAACCGCAATGATGGGCGCGTTTTTTAATATAAAAACCGTTGTGTATATGGGAGTTGAGGACATCGCGCGCCAAAAACTCAACGTCTTAAAAATGAAGCTCTACGGCGCGATCGTACATCCAGTTGAAATTCGCGCTGGAGTCGGCTCATTAAAAGACGCGATAAACGAAGCCTTGCGGGACTGGGTTACGAATGTGCGCGATACGTATTATCTTTTTGGAACGGTCGCGGGACCTCATCCATACCCAACTATGGTTCGCGATTTTCAAAGAGTGATTGGACAAGAAATCAAAGAACAAATTTTTGCCCATGAAAACCGTCTTCCAAAAGCTGTGATCGCGTGCGTCGGTGGAGGATCAAACGCTATCGGCGCATTTTATGAATTTCTTGATGATGATGTGGAACTTCTCGGAGCAGAAGCTGGCGGACAAGGTATTCATTCAGGCAAACACGGCGCCGCGATTACCGCCGGGCGCGACGCGATTCTTCATGGATCGCTTTCAAAAGCGCTGACCGACGACGACGGCCAAATCCACGAGGCATATTCAATCTCTGCCGGACTTGATTATCCTGGAGTGGGCCCGGAGCACGCATATCTAGCCGAAACCGGCCGCGCGACGTATTATCCAGTTACCGACGCGCAGGCAATAGACGCCTTTAAGCTCCTTTCCAAAACTGAAGGCATTATTCCGGCGCTTGAATCCGCTCACGCCATCGCGCTTGCGATTGAGTACGCAAAACAATGCGAGGCCGACGACATTCTCATTATTAATGTATCGGGACGAGGAGATAAGGATTTGGAGCAAGTGGAGGAGCTGATATAAATGTCAAATGTTAAAATTTACCCTATGACGTTAATAACAGGGTTAGTCCCCGGCTACCCAACTCCAGAACTATCGCTTGAAACAGCGAAAACTCTTCATAAAAGCGGAGCTGATATTTTAGAACTCTCGGCGAGTTTTTCCGAACCGATTGCCGACGGGCCAACTTTGCAACTTGCGCATCAAAAAGTTTTGTCGTCCAACTTTTCAAAAAAAGACGCATTTGCGCTTTATAAAAAAATCAAAGATGAAACGCGCGCGCCTTTATTTTTAATTGAGTACGCAAACGTCATCTATCAAATCGGCTTTGAGGAGTATTATAAAAAAGCGGCCGGCGCCGGCATAAATTATATTCTTGTGCCTGACGCGCCGCTTGAGGAATCCGCGCCGTTTGCAGAGTCCGCGCGCGCGGAGGGCATCGCTCACATTTTTATGATCGCGCCAACAACAAACGATGAGCGGATAAAAATGATTGTCCATAAAGCGAAAAAACATACAGATCCGTTCCCGACATTTCTGTATCTTGTGTCTGTTACCGGAGTAACTGGTAGCAGAAAAAATGTCAGTGATGAGACGATTGCTTTTATAAAGCGCGTCCGCTCTACAACTGACATTCCTTTGATTGTCGGATTTGGCATCAGCGCGCGCGAGCATATACAAGCTCTCATAAATGCTGGAGCAGATGGCGCAGTTACATGTTCGCCGATTATAGACATCGCGCATAATTTGAAAGAGAAGCCGGAGCAGATGCAAAACACCATTGCGCGCTACATTACCTCCCTTGCCTAGAGTTATGAACTGCATTGAAATCACCCCGCTTACAAAACCAATAGACGCGGACATAACTGTCCCGGGCTCAAAAAGTCTCACAAACCGGGCGCTGGTTATCGCCTCGCTCGCTAAAGGAAAATCGCGTCTCACCGGCGCGCTTTTTTCTGATGATACAGGGTATATGCATAGAGCATTAGAAAAACTCGGTGTCAACATTGAAGCGGATGAAAAACAATGCGAATATGTCGTATGCGGAAACGGCGGACAAATTTTCGCGCCGAGCGCTGAATTATACATCGGAAACGCCGGCACAGCGGCGCGGTTTCTTGCAAGTTATGTTGCGCTTGGGGTTGGAGAGTATGTGATTGACGGCGATAAACCAATGCGGACAGCGCGTCCGTTTGCAGATTTGCTCTACGCGCTACATTGCCTTGGCGTTCGCGCGCGATCGGTCAAAAATAATAATTTTCTCCCGATTCAAATTCAGGCGCGCGGCATAGAAGGCGGACGCGTATGCCTGAACGCAAGTAAAAGTAGCCAGTTTTTAACCTCGCTCATGCTTATAGCTCCGTATACAAAATACGGTTTAGAAATTGAAATTGCAGGCGAGCTTAAAACTTCATATATTGATATTACACTTGACATAATGCGCGCGTTTGGCGTGAATATCGCCCACGAAAACTATCGCGTATTTCGGATCGCGCCCGGACATTACACGTCGCGCGAATACCAGATTGAACCGGATGCCTCAAGCGCGTCGTATTTTTTTGCCGCGGCGGCCTTAACAGGCGGGCGAGTGCGCGTTAACGGCATCACTTGCGATTCCGCGCAAGGCGACATTCATTTTGTTCGTGTGCTTGAAAAAATGGGTTGTTCTGTACGCTATTTAAAAAACGCGGTTGAGGTCATAGGTTCAACGCGTCTTAAGGGGATCCAAATTGACATGAAAAATATATCAGATACATCGCTCACTTTAGCCGCGATCGCGCCATTTGCCGAAACGTCGACGATAATCAGAAATATAGAACACACGCGTTTTCAGGAAACCGATCGCGTGCGCGCGATGGCGACGGAACTCAAGAAACTCGGTGTTTCTGTTGAGGAACGGCGTGACGGCGTTACCATTCACCCGTCCAAAATTACTCCAGGAATTATTGAAACCTATAACGATCACAGAGTTGCCATGAGTTTTGCGCTCATTGGTTTGCGGACTCCGGGAATTATCATAAAAAATCCCGCGTGCGTTTCAAAAACATTTCCGGATTTTTTTGAGCGTCTCGCTTCGCTTTAGAGCATCGTCTCTAATAAAGTGCTTTCCTTTATCTTTTCCCGACAACATGATACTCTCGCAAAATGCGGGGTGTGGCCTAGAGGCTTAGGGCGCCTGCTTTGGGAGCAGGAGGTCGCGAGTTCAAATCTCGCCACCCCGACCAAGTTTAGACATTTCGAAAATTCATTGATCGTAATCAGAAAATTATTGAAAAATTATTGTCAAACAAATATCTCGAAAAGAGAAATGATGACTTATATGTTTTTGTTAAGGATTATATTTTTAATAGTCCAAGCGCCGCATCAGACATCGTTTGTGGCAAGACATTAGAAAAAATTTATAAAAAATAAATATGGGAAAGCTTAAAGACATTCCAAAAATTGACAGGCCACGCGAGCGATTTTTAGAAAAAAGAATATCTAGTATGTTTGTATCTCAACGCAAGAAACGCATTATTGAAAAAAGAAATTATATCCATCGGCATACTAGATAAAAGCATTATTCACCAGCGAGAAATTTTTGGACCCGCTATCGAGTTACGAGTGGCTGGTATTGTCTTACTGCATAATCACCCTTCGGGGGATGTTACGCCTAGCAAGCAAGATATTGATGTTGTAAATAAAATCCTTGAAGCAGGCAAAATAATGGGCGTG
>MHJU01000036.1 GCA_001818155.1 Candidatus Jacksonbacteria bacterium RIFCSPLOWO2_02_FULL_44_20
CACCATGCGCTCGCGCGACATGGCTTTGTTCGGAATTTTTTCCGAACTACAAGTGCCCTCTAACGCCGCGAACCGGCGGCATTAGTCCAAACAATAATAATAGTAGACAGAAGTAATGTCATCTCTCTCCCAGATCAGATCACTGTGGACTAATAGTAACCCCTTGATTACAGGGACCATCGCCTTTTGGGCGATGGTCTTGATTACTTCTTGGGTCCACTTATAGCAACTTCCAAGAATAATCAAGTCAGGATTACACTCTATAATGCTATCACTAAGTTTTTTAGTGATATCATCGTGGAGGAGAAAATTTACTGATCCTACCTCCTCCACTTTTTCCCCTAGGAATTTCTCTAATTGAGGAATTCTTTTAGGGGATGAATATAGCGGTTCCATTATTTCGACCCATAATATCCGCTTCAAATCTAACCCTCCTTTTGCGGCGTCGGTCTCAAATGACTTAATGCGCGCTTAGTTGTCTGGCTCGCCCGTACTCTCCCGGCGGCGGAGATCATGAAACAGTTATCATGATGCGGGCAGTATAACACAATCAAAATAACTTGTCAAGTATTTATAAACAATAAAATATAATAAACCATATTTTTATTTATTTTAAGCTAATTTTAACTGTTTATTAGTTCTAAACAACTAACGTAAAACTTGTTGACAATTTACGAACGATATAGTATACTTACTCACAAATTTACGAGCAACAACTATGCTTCAAAAAATAAATAAAAATGCCGCGCAATCTCTATCAGCGCTTATACCAACTGAACGAATAGCAAGCAGGATATTTTTGATACGAGGGGTAAAAGTGATGTTGGATAATGATCTCGCGAAACTGTATGGAGTTGAAACAAAACAACTTACAAGACAAGTGCGAAGAAACATAGATCGTTTTCCAGAAGATTTTATGTTCCAAATAACAAAAGGTGAGTTTGAAAACTTGAGGCATCAATTTGGCACCTCAAGTTGGGGCGGGAGACGCTATCTTCCTTATGTTTTTACTGAACAAGGAGTAGCAATGCTATCAAGCGTATTAAATAGCAAAAGAGCAGTGCAGGTAAACATCCAGATAATGCGGACATTTACCCGTTTACGAGAGATGCTTATGTCGCATAAGAACTTGAAAGAAAAAATAGAAAAGATTGAGGCAAAATACGACAAGCAATTTAAGGCGGTGTTTGAGGCAATAAAACAGCTTATTGTTCAAAAAGAAAAACCGCGAGAGGAAATCGGATTTAAGCCAAGAAAATAACCATGATCCACCAACTACTAAAACAACTCGGGTTTAGCGATAAAGAGATTCAGATTTATCTTGCTATCTTGCAACACGGCAAAGCAACGCCTGTTGAAATCGCGCGCGCGACAAAAATAAACCGAAGTACCGTGTATAACATCGCAGACGGTTTAGCTGAAAAAGGCATTATCGCGCAGGACTTGGGCGGGAAAATAAAATATTTTGTGGCTCGTCCGCCAAAGGACTTAACCGAAATTGTGGGCAAAGAAAAGAAAAAACTTGACGAAAAACAAAAGCTGATAGATAGTGCGATACAAGAACTTCAAGTCTTTACTAAAGACACAAAGTACTCGGTACCTAAAATTGTGTTTATCGGAGACGAGGATTTGGAGAATTATTTGTATAAACAATCGCCAACGTGGAACGAGAGCATTTTGAAAAAAGACAAAACATTCACATGGTGGGGGTTTCAGGACAGGCATTTCGTTTCTCATTACGAAGAGTGGATTGACTGGTATTGGGAAAGTTGTCCTTCGTCAAAGGATGTTTCATT
Organism: Candidatus Jacksonbacteria bacterium RIFCSPLOWO2_02_FULL_44_20; assembly: GCA_001818155.1. Taxonomy (GTDB): domain Bacteria; phylum Patescibacteriota; class Patescibacteriia; order UBA9629; family UBA9629; genus UBA9645. The sequence goes on from MHJU01000036.1 coordinate 1,797, forward strand.
GAAACTATTGAGCAACGAATCGGCAGAAGAAATAAAAAGCAAAAAATTTCCCCGGCGCAAAATTAAATTTTTTAACGCGAGCGAAGATTTTACCGGCACCATCTGGATAAATGGCGATTATGTGATTATGATTGTCTGCGCCAAGCGCCCTCATTATTTAGTAGAGATTCACGATGAGCTGTTAGCTCATAATTTACGGTCGGTTTTTAAGGGCATTTGGAGCAACGTGGAATAGAGTTTGTAATGTTGTCTATGAAATAAGTTTATGTTACGATAGCGCCAAAGCTAGAAAAGAAAATTTTGGGCATGTAGCTCAGCTTGGTTAGAGCGCTTGATTCACATTCAAGAGGTCCCTGGTTCGAGCCCAGGCATGCCCACCAACTTCCCTCGCTTTTTAATCCGATCCAACACTGCTTCAAGTTCTGCGGCAGTGTTTTCGCTTTTATCAAGGACTAAAGTTAGCGCCGGTGAAAATTTAAGCGTGAGCCCTTTATGAAGAATAAATTGAAGATGCTTGAGATTGCGGCTGATAAGAGAGAAGATCGCGGGTGATTTTTCAAGAGGAAAGACAGACAGCCCGACCCGCGCATGGCGCAAATCTTTGGAAACCCGAACTGTCGTTATAGTAACAAGCGCGCCCGGCGGGAGTTCAAGATATTCGCGTATGATAGCGCCGAATTTTTGCCCTATGAGTTCACTTATCTGATCAATGCGGTGAGATTTTTTGGCGTATGTTGCACACATACTTACTCCAACTCTTTCATTATATGAAATTTCAAAATGTCGCCTTCTTTAATAACAAGATCGCCGCGGACTTTGAGTCCAAATTCATGGGGCGCGCGGACGATGTTCACGGCTTGTTTATTGCTTTGAAGCTCTGCAATGCTTCCTTCGCCGAGCACCTCGCCTTCGCGAAACACCCGCCAAAGCGATGAAGGCGTGATCATTCCGTCCTTTACACGCCCGCCAATAATCAAATATTTTCCGCTTTTATCAAAAACCGCAAGCACATCAGCCTCTCCCTGCGGCTCTTCAACAATTTCAACAGGGATGATTTTTTTCAATTCATCGCGGAGATAATCAAGAAGCTCGTAGATCACAGTGTAGGTAACAAGAACAAGTTTGCGATTTCTAAGTAACTGTTCAGCGCCGGATGTAGGCTTTACTTTGAATCCCACAAGCCGCGCTCCAATCGCGTCTCCTTCAAGCACGTCGTTTTCCGTAAAGTTGCCTAAGCCTTGCTTAACAACTTCAATCGCTCCGCGCGGATGCTTAATTTTGTCAATTTCACCCAAAAGCGCTTCAAGCGTGCCAAAAACGTCGGTTTTTAAGATAATCGGAATTGTAAATTCGCGTTTCTCGCCTTCGGATTTCGTTTGGGTTTTTTGCATAGCGACTTTTATACTATGCTGTTTTTTGATTTTTTTAATGTCGCGAACATTTTGCACGCGCTTTAGAATGTCGCCAACGCGCGCTACTGTTTTTAAGCCCAAAAGCGTAACTGGAGTTGCCGGATCTGCAGAAGGAATCGGGCGCGCCTGATAATCAAGAAGTCCTTTAATTTTTCCTCCTGTTTCGCCGCACAAAATCGCATCTCCCACATAAACCGTTCCATTTTGAATGATCGCTGTCGCAACTGGCCCAAGCCCTTTATCAATGTGCGCTTCTATTACAGTTCCGTAAAGTGTGCCATCAGGATTCGCTTTTAGTTCGGAAACTGTTGCGAGAAGTAGGACAGTTTCCAAAAGTTCATCAATATTTTTTCCGTGTTTTGCAGAGATCGGCACGCAAATCGTCTCTCCTCCCCAATCCTCGGGAGTAAGGTTAATCTCCGAAAGCTGTTTTTTGATCCGTTCAATATCCGCCTCCGGCTTGTCAATTTTATTGATTGCGACAATAAGCGCTAGCTTTTCGGTTTGGATGACATTTATTGATTCAAGCGTTTGCGGCTGAATTTTATCGTCAGCGGAAACAACAAGGATTGCTATGTCGGCAACTCTGCCGCCTCGCCCGCGCATTTCGCGAAATGCCTCGTGCCCGGGCGTATCAATGAATGTGATCGGGCGCATGTCTCCGGTGTCCGGATCTTTCACGCGCGCTTGATACGCGCTCATGTGCTGTGTGATCGCGCCTGATTCAGTGTCTGCAACGTGCGTTTTTCTGATTGTATCCAAAAGCGTCGTTTTTCCATGATCAACGTGTCCCATAACAACAACAACAGGCGGACGTAATGAAAGCGTCTCTTCTTTTTTGAGTATATCTTTGATGTCTGTTTCTTTTGAAATAGTTGCGGCCTCCGGAGCTCCGGGAGCAGTTTTAACTCCAAAATCTTCAGCTACTATGTGCGCGGTTGCATAGTCTATCCTTTGATTGAAGGCTGCCATCACGCCCTCTTGCATGAGTTTAATGATGACTTTTGAAACGTCAATCTTGATGCGTTTTGCAAAATCAGCAACTGTTATTGTAGGCGGAATTTGGATTGGCTGATTTTCCGCATTTTCTTGTTCTGTCGCTGTTTCCGATTGCGCTTGCATGGACGCGATTTTTTGCTTTAGCCGTTCGCGTTTTTGATATTGATTCCATGCGGAAACGATTGCGTCCACCTGCGAGCCGTCAATTTGAATTGCGTGTTCACCAACGGCAAATCCCATGAGCGGAAGTTTTTCAAGCAAAATGTTCGGCTCGGTTTTTAATTGTCGCGCAAGGTCGGAGACGTTCATATTTATTAACCTACCAGTTTTTTATGGCTTGGTCAATCAGTTGAACTTGCAAAAAATCGTGAATCTTTCTACAATGCGGGCAGTTGCGGGTATCGTATAATGGTAATACCACAGCTTTCCAAGCTGTTGCCGGGGGTTCGATTCCCCCTACCCGCTCCAAAACCATTATTGAAAAACGAAAACATTGACACTAATAGCTCATCAAACTATACTTCATTTATTATGAACACATATACTTTCCGAGTCATTATTGAACCAGACGAAAATAATACATTTCACGGTTATGTGCCTCTGCTTCCAGGTTGTCACACGTGGGGGGAGACGATTGAGGAAACAAAAATAAACGCTCGCGAAGCGATTCTCTGCCATATACAAGGGCTGATAATGGATAATGAACCAGTCCCGCAGGAAACAGAAATAATTGAGTTAATCCAGACAATCTCTGATGCTGAATGGGTAAAAGAGCAACCCGTTCTCATCCCTGCATAGTGCATAGAGTGAAAAGATATAAAAAATGGAAAGTAGTAAATATCTTTTTTAGTTTTTCTTGACATCTATTTTATTTTACTTTAGGATAGATGCATGATAAACTTTGATCCACAAAAACTTAATCAAAGACTCCAAGAGATAAAAGATTTGGAAAAGAAAAAAGCTGAAATAGAAGCAAGATTAGCTTTAATTACTGGGTTAATTCAAGAGACCGACCCTTTACCTAAAGGCTTTGACTATAGGGAAACTATTCTAAAAATTTTTGAAGACGCTTCTGATATGGACTTAAATATTGATGATGTTACAAAACAAATCACAATAAAATATAACTTTCGTGTAGATAGAAAAGCTGTAGCAAATCGAATTAATTATCTTACGGATCGCGATAAAAAACTTCAACGTATTAAAGGTAAAAGAGGATTTTACAGACTTTTTGAGAAAGAAAGGGAGCAAGAAGAGATAAATGAATATCAAATCAAACAGGCTATGTAAAACCGCTACTTAAGCGGTCTTTTTGTTGCTTGTTATAATCCGATATTAACTATCGTAATGACAAAATTTCCAGCCGTGAAATCGCAAAAATTAGTCAAAGCCCTGCAAAAAATGGGCTTTTTTGGATACCATCGGGTTGGAAGTCATGTTCAATTCAAGCATCTTGACGGAAGAAGGACAACTGTCCCAGTACATTCGGGTAAAGATATCCCACGCGGCACTTTGCGCGCTGTTCTCAAACAAATTAACATCTCACCTGAAGAATTTCGCGATGTCTTATGACACGCGCCAGAGTGATCGTAAATGGAGGGACTATGAAAAAAAAATCTACATCAGGAACAGTGCCAAACGCGCGCAACATGCGCGTCGCGTATTTTTGCATGGAGATCGGCTTACGCGCCGAGATTCCGACGTATGCCGGGGGGTTGGGAATTCTTTCCGGGGACGTACTACGAAGTTCCGCGGACTTGGAACTTGGCGTTATCGGCATTACGCTTCTTTATAAAAAGGGGTATTTCCGACAACGAATTAACGAAGAAGGCAATCAAACAGAGGAGGAGGTTTCATGGAATCCGGAGGACTATCTTGAGTTATTGCCGCAAAAAATTACTGTAACTATTGAAGGACGCGAAGTTTTGGTGCAGGCTTGGCTTTATCGCCTTCAAGGCGTAACCGGACACATTAACCCGGTTATTTTTCTTGATACGGATCTTTCTGAAAACAGATCGGATGATCGCGCGATCACGCATTGTCTCTACGGCGGCGACTATACTTACAGACTTGCCCAAGAAATTGTACTTGGGATAGGAGGAGTTAGGATGTTGGAGGCGCTTTCTTGCACGCATATTCATAAGTATCACATGAACGAGGGGCACTCCGCGCTCCTAACGCTTGAATTGTACAGGCGCTTTGAACTGTACACTAATCCGCTCGCGCGCGTGCGGCGCCGTTGCGTGTTTACAACTCATACACCAGTTGCATCGGGTCACGATCAGTTCTCCCGCGATTTTGTTCTACGTATAGCAGGAAGCGCGATTCCAGAGGCAATTAAAAATGAAGTGTTTACAGATAATGCGCTCAATATGACGCGATTAGGCTTGCAGATGAGCGAATACTTTAACGGCGTTGCAAAAAAACACGGCGAAATTTCGCGGCAGATGTTTCCGGGCTATCAGATAGAGTCCATCACAAACGGCATGCACGCCGGATTTTGGGCATCAGCGGCATTTTGCAAACTCTTTGACAAATATCTTCCGGGCTGGGCCGCTGATCCTTATAGTTTGCGCTATGTGTTAAGCATTCCTGGGCAGGAGTTATGGAGAGCGCACATGGACTCAAAGACGAATTTGATCGGGCATGTTAATAAAGCTCATAATGCGCAAATGGACGCAGAGGTGTTTACAATCGGTTTTGCGCGCCGGGCAACCGCGTATAAAAGGGGCGTGATGCTTTTTTCCGATACCGAATGGTTGAAGCAGATCGCACGAAAATTCCGCGGCATACAAATTATTTACGCAGGAAGCGCTCATCCAAAAGATTACGAGGGTAAGGCCTTAATCAAACAGGTAATTCAAAAAATGCGCGAAGTTAAAGATGCGATTCGCGTCTGTTATATTGAAAATTACGACATTAATGTCGCAAAATTATTGGTCGGGGGCGTTGACCTGTGGTTAAACACCCCGATACGTCCGCAGGAGGCGTCGGGAACTTCCGGCATGAAAGCCGCGCTAAACGGCATTCCGCATTTTTCTGTGCTTGACGGCTGGTGGCTTGAGGGGCACATTGAAAACGTTACCGGCTGGAGTATAGGCCCGCACCCGGATCAACTACAGGGAGATGTTGATAAAGAAGATTTTGAGGACATGTATAATAAACTGGAGTACATTATTCTTCCGATTTTTTACAATCAGCGCGACGAATGGATTCGCATCATGCGCCACTCAATTGCAATTAATGGCTCGTTTTTCAACACGCATCGCATGGTTCAGCAATATGTATTGAATGCGTATTTTCAATAATTTTCCAAAAGTCCGCGCATAAATTGGTAGCTCCCGGCGCATGCTCGTTTTAAGCGTTTTTTGTTGATTGTTGAGATAGTAAGAGTCTGAAAGTGAGGGGCGACGACTGCGGTCCGTATGTTTTCAGTTTCTTCAATGCAATTCAGAGCCTTTTCGTATGCCTGATCGCGGTTGAAAAATGTCGCGGCAAATCGCTCTCCGTATTTTCTAAGTTCTACCGCCTCAATAAACGACGATACTCTTGATGCGCGACGCGGCCGTTCTCTTGGCCGAGTAAATAAAATCAGAATGTCTGTGCACCCGTCATCAATAGCTTTACGGACGAGAAGATCGTTGATAGTGCCGCCGTCCAGATAGCGGTTGCCTTTTATTTCAATCGGTTTATCATAAAAAATCGGGAGCGCGCAACTTGCTTTAATTGCGGTTAAAATGGAGACATTATCGCGACTGCTTATATAATGCTGTTCGCCGGTTGTTATATCAGTTGAGGCGATTATAAGTTCAGTGGCGTTGCATTTCAACGCAGAGATGTCCAATTTTCGTTTATATTCTATAATATTTATAAGATAATCAATGTCAAATTTGGGCGGAATCCGAGCGAGATTTATGAACTTTTCTGTCGCGAGGTCTTCATAATAAATTGCTATTCCGTACGGGATTTGGCCTGACAAAAAAAAGGCGCCGCTAAGAGCGCCAGCAGAGGTTCCGTAAACAATGTCAAAAATTTCAGCGCCAAGGCTTTCGTGTAGCGCAACGAGCATGCCTCCCGCAATGATCCCGCGCATACCGCCTCCTTCAATAATAAGCCCGAATTTTCGTCCGTCGTCCTTTGTTTCACGGCGCTTCCGCTCTTTTAATAACTCCAGCACGCCGTCCGGATTTCTGCCAAAAATCGTAAAATTTGGGTCAGAAAATGAGCTCATATGTGGGACAATAGCAAAACACTTGGGTTTTGTCTATCATTTACTTTTTACTATGCTTTGGTATGATATTCCGATATGAAAAATATCTGGCGCGCGATTACAATTCAGAATAAACGATTTGAAGAGGAAAGGATGAAAGCGCAGACATTGGCAGAAACGCTTCAGCGCGAAGCAAAGAAAAGCGTTCACCTTCTAGTGCATCGGCGTCTTCTAAACGTATCGGAGAAACTGCGTTTATTGAGAGAAGAGGTTGCGTGTTTGCTTGGAATGGTAAAAAAAAATCCGCTTCTCCATCATGCGCGCGCGATTGACGATGGGTTGGAAGAGTATGCGGAGTTTGTTGCGCTTGCGGTATTTTTAGAGAAAAATTCCAGTATGGCGGCTTTCGTAAAGGGTATTTCATCCGAAGCTCTTATCGGCGGCATTGCGGACGCCACAGGAGAACTTGTGCGTATCGCGCGCGCAAAAATGGACGAGAAAGAAGGTGAAAATATCCGCGAGCATATCATTTCCGTGTACCATCATCTGCTTGATCTGCCGATTACAAGAAACGGAAAATTACGCAGTAAAACCGAGGATGTGCGTAGAAATTTATTGAGAACCGAGGAAATTTTGTTTGATATACGCATACGGGCACATAGCTCAGCTGGTTAGAGCGCTACGTTGACATCGTAGAGGTCCGTGGTTCGAGCCCACGTGTGCCCACCAAAATTTTCCGCTTACGGGCATATAGCTCAGCGGTTAGAGCACCACTCTTATAAAGTGGGGGTCGATGGTTCAAATCCATCTATGCCCACCAGTGAAATAAAAATAGAAATAAAAAGAACCCGCAGAAAAACATCGGCTCGAACCATATTTTAATTTTGGGAGAAGAAAATTTTTAATCCTATGAAGAAAAGAATTTACATAGCACATGGCTGGGATGGCTATCCTGAAGAAGGTTGGTTTCCGTGGCTGAAAAAAGAGCTTGAAACAAAGGGGTTTGATATTTATGTACCACAACTTCCCGAAGCTGGAAGCCCGCGTATATACAATTGGGTTCCAAAACTTGCCGAAGTAGTCGGCACAGCTGATGAAAATACTTATTTTGTCGGACATAGTATGGGGTGCCAAACAATTGCTCGGTATCTTGAATCTTTGGCGGAGGGAGTAAAAATTGGCGGAGCAATTTTTGTCGCGGGCTTTTTCAAGCGACTTACTGGGCTTGAGGATGATCCAAACGTGCAGGAGACTGACAAACACTGGCTCGGCACTCCACTTGACCTTGCCAAGGTAAAATCTCATCTCCTAAAAAGTGTTGCCATATTTTCTGATAATGACCATTATGTACCGCTTGATAACCAAGATGATTTTCGAGATAAACTTGGCTCGAAAATTATTATTGAGCATAAAAAAGGACATTTCAGTGGCGGAAGCGATGGCGTAACTGAATTGTCAATTGTTCTCAAATCTATACTTAAAATTGCTCAATGAAAATATGGCAACTTTTGATGATTTCCAAAAACTAGATATCCGCGTTGGCAAAATTGTTGATATTGAAGAATTGCCAAATGCGAAATATACCACGCACAAATTGACTATTGATTTTGGTAATGAAATTGGTAAAAAAATTTCTGGCGCTCGCGTCATCCGATATACTAAAGACCAGTTGATCGGAAAACTTGTGCTTGGCGTTGTGAATTTGCCTCCGAGACAAATTGGGGAATTAAATTCTGAAAGTTTAACGCTCGGTGTACCCGACGCAAAAAAAGAATGTATCTTGATTTCGCCTGATAGTGTTGACGCTGTGATAGGTGGTAATCTTTATTAAAGCCGCCAAAGAAAAACTTGTCCCCGTTTTGTCTGAGCGAAGCGAAGTTACAAAACGCAATCCCGCCTTCAAACAAAAACATAAAATAATGGCGGGGAAATTGTCAACTGCACCAATATCAAACTTTCCGATTTTTGCCCGACCGATTCGACAACTTGAATATGAATAACTATAACGGCGTTATCATTGAGGAATCTCTGGAAAATACCGACGTTCTAAAAAAAGTAAAAATTCTCTCAACAAAAGTTGAAGAAATTACAGACGCACATAAAACACCGTGGATTGCAATATGGACTTTACACACTGTAGAAATTCCGGAAAACGAAGCGCAAAATTTAGCTGAAGAAATAAGCAGATCAGAAGAATATAACAAGGCAAAACACTACGGAATTTCACTTGGAATACCAAAATTCCAGTTGGATTTCGCGCCGGGGGATAAAATTTGGGATTTGAAGAGCGAAAAAAATTGAGAATAAACTTTGCTTAAACCTGTACTCCTACAATTAGGGCCGGTTGCGATCCGCTGGTACGGACTATTCCTTGCAGCGGGCGCAATCGCAGGATTTTTTTACGCGCAATGGATTGAGAAACGGCTTGGCGGAAAAATCGTAAAAGAATTGTTTCTCCCGCTCGTCCTTTTCGGACTCCTCGGCGCGCGGCTATATCACGTAGTAAACGAACTTCCTTTTTATCTTGCGCATCCTGCGATGATTCCGGCGATCTGGCACGGAGGACTTGCGATTCACGGCAGTATAATCGCGGACGCGCTGTATCTTTGGCATTACTCCTCCCGAAAGCGCGTTTCGTTTTTACGTCTTGCAGATATTCTTATGCCGTCGCTTCTCCTAGGACAGGCAATCGGCAGATGGGGTAATTTTTTTAACCAGGAATTGTTCGGCCGCCCCACATCGCTCCCGTGGGGAATTTTTATTGAGCCCGCAAATCGCCCGGAAACGTTTGGCGCGTTTACGCATTTTCATCCGACGTTTCTCTATGAATCGCTGTGGAATTTATTTATCGCGGCACTAATCGCTCTATGGATAAAAAAACGACCCACTAAAAAAAGTGGAATCGTTTTTACGTTCTCGCTAATCGGATCTGGAATCGGAAGAATATTCACTGAACTTCTGCGAATTGACGCGGTTCCGATTGTCTCTGGCATACGACTGCCGTTAATTGTTTCTGCTGTAATTTTCTGCGGCGGAGTGATGATGCTTGGTATTATTATGCGCGCCAAGCAGTGAACTCTTATACCGCCCCTCTGACTTGTTAAGGGTCGTTCTCGTCGCCAAGCGTGGCTTCGTCCACAAACGGAAGCGCGGCGATTCGCGCTAATCTCGTTCACAATAGTTGCATCGCGCAATGACTCGCTCGCCTCCTCTAACCTATGAGTAGATTTTCTTTTTCTCGTCTTCGTGGTAATGCTCCAGCAACTGCCAGCCGCAATCTCCGGCTACGATGTGGCGCCTTCCAATCAACTCACCTTTACATCAAGCCCATTCCGCCAGCCGATGTATTTTACCGCAACATGCAGTAGTCCGCCCATAACTAAAGACAATAAGATAACGCTTTTATTTAGATGAATGAATGGAAGGAGAACAAAGTAAAGTCCTAAAATCCAGTCAATTTGATCGGCAACAAGAAATGGGCGGCCGGGCGCAATCGCAAGACGGCGTTTTATAAAACTTTTCGCAAGATCTCCAAAAAGCGCGCCAAACCCCATAACAAACCCCAAAAACCATGGGGCTTTTTTATAATCAAAAAGTTCAAGAGCGGAAAAAAACGGCGAGGACGAAAGAGACCGTTGCAGAAAAAAAACCGCTCCGCCGGCAATTATTCCTGTAATAAGCCCGCGCCAAGTTTTATGATCGCCAAAGATGCGGACGTTGCGCCATGAGTTTCCGAAATCAACCGGTAGCCGCCACTTGGGGAAGAGACGCGCTGAAAGAGCCGCAGTTATATTTGCCGATCCTGACGGAAGAATAAACCACGCAATTTGCGCTAAAAACAACATAGAATTATTGGGAATGCGCGCGAACAGCGCCGATAAGATCATTAATATCGTTGACGCTATTTTCGCGCATATATTGTTCAATTCCTTCCAAAACGTCAAGAGTCGCGCGCGGGTTTACGAAATTAGCGGTTCCGATTGCAACCGCCGAGGCGCCGGCAAGCAGAAATTCTATTGCGTCTTCTGCGGTTTGAATTCCGCCCATGCCGATAATAGGAATTTCAAGGCGCGCTTCTGAAACTAAAAATACTTTTGCCAGAGCCACAGGGCGAATCGCCGGACCAGAGAGCCCGCCGGTATTTTTTGCAAGATACGGTTCGCGCGTTTTTATATTTATTCGCATTCCGACAAGTGTGTTTATAAGCGACAGCGCGTCTGCTCCAGCGTCCCGCGCGGATTTTGCAATTGCGACGATGTCGGTAACGTTTGGAGAAAGTTTAGCGATAATCGGAAGATCGGTTGCTTTTCGGATTGCGCCCACAACTTCTTTCACGAGCTCCGGATAATCGCAAAATGTTTTTCCGCCCTTCTCAAGATTAGGGCAGGAAAGGTTTATCTCAAAGCCGCTGATTCCTTTTTCGCGATTCAATCGTTTCACAATACGCGCGTAGTTTTCAGGAGTTTTGTCAAAGACGCCGACAATAATTGGTACGCGGTGTTTGAGCAAGCGCGGAAGTTTTTCTCTGATAAATCCTTCCACGCCGTCGTTTTGAAGCCCGATGCTGTTTAACATGCCAGAAGGAGTTTCAACAAGGCGATGCGGCGGGTTGCCTTTCCATGGCTCCAAGCTCGCGCCTTTTGCGATTATGGCGCCAATGCGCGAAACGTCAATAAAATCGCCAAATTGAGAGCCGTCTCCAAATGTGCCTGCGGCGGTAGTTACAGGATTTTTCATTTTTATGTCTGCGATTGATACAGAAAGGTTCATAGATTTGATTCTTTCCACACGACCTCGCTCGCATCAAACACCGGGCCTTTTGCGCAGATCATGGAGTATCCCTGACCTTTGATTTCCGCAATGCATCCAATACACGCCCCAAAGCCGCATGCCATGTGCTCTTCAAGCGAAACTTGGCATTGTAGATTGCGCTCGCTTGCGATTTCTGCGGTTTTTTTCATCATCTGTGTCGGTCCGCAGGCTATGATTGATTCAAGCGAATTTTTTGATAAGAATTCAGTTAGCAAGTCAGTAACGAATCCTTTGTATCCAAAAGATCCGTCATTGGTTGCGCAATACACTTCTTTTGCAAAGCGCTTCATCTCTTTTTCGCCGCAGATCATTTTCGCGTTTTTAGCTCCTATAAATCCGATGATTTCGGTTTCAGGAGAATTTTTGAGAGCCCAATTTCCGAACATAAGGAGCGGCCCTATTCCAGTTCCGCCTGCGACAAGCCCGATTGTCCGCGCGTTTTTTTCTTTCCAAAACGAATTTCCAAGCGGGCCGATAACTTCAATAGTTTCTCCAATCAGTTGTGAGTGCAATGATCTCGTGCCTTTTCCTGTAACGTGATAAATAAAACTTATAACGCCTTTTTCAGGATCCGCGGACGAAAGCCCCATCGGGCGCTTTAGAAATGTTTCTCCCTTGCATTCAAGCATAATGAATTGCCCGGGAAGGGCTTCGCGCGCGATTTCTTGGCACTCAAGCTCCAATAAAAAATAACTCTCCGATAGCTCTGTACGGCGGGTGATTATTCCTTGCGCGAGGTGTTTCATTTAAGCGTCTTTACTAATAAAACCAAGTATAATACACTTGCCTTTATGGAACAAGCAATCCACGATTTTGCAAAACAATTTGAGTTCAGCCCGGAAATTATAAACCGCGAAAACTTGAAAACAGCCGATATATTTGTACTTGTCGGTATGGGCGGGTCCCATCTTGCGGGCGATATTCTTTTGGCGCGAAAGCCGGAGTTCCCCATTACTATCTGGAGTAATTACGGACTACCGAAGATCGTATCCCCGGAGCGGACTCTTATTATAATAAGTTCATATTCCGGCGATACTGAAGAGACGCTTGACGCTTTTGAGACTGCGCGAAAAGCAGGACATAATACAATCGCAATTTCAAAAGGCGGAGAACTTCTGCGCGTTGCGCGGGAAAATAAAACGCCATTTATTGAACTTCCGAAGTCTGATATTCCACCACGCTCGGCTCTTGGTTTCTCGCTTCTCGCACTTATTCACGCGTTGGGAGAGAAAAAATTTGAAAAAGAACTCTCTTTGCTCCAAAGTTCTCTTTTTCCGGATGAGTTTGAAAAAGATGGGAAAAAAATTGCAGATCAGCTTTACGGCTTTGTTCCGGTTATATATTCCTATGCGAGAAACTCCGGAATTGCGTATAATTGGAAAATTAAATTTAACGAAACTGGCAAAATTCCGGCGTTCTCTAATATCGTTCCGGAGTTAAATCATAACGAAATGAACGGGTTTGACGCGACTTCCACGACGAGATCTCTGTGCGACGCATTTTCATTTATTTTTATTGAGTCTGCGGATGACGATCAGAGAACGCAAAAACGTCTGCGCATTCTGAAAGAAATGTATACCGCGCGCGGGTTATCGGTTATCTCATCGCCTCTTGGCGGAAAGTCGTTTCATCATCTGTTTTCATCTCTTCTTACCGCAGACTGGGCCGCGTTTCATACAGCGCTTCTCTATAAGCGCGATCCTCTTACAGTGCCAATGATTCGCGAGTTTAAGGTGAGGATGAAAAGTTTATAATAAAAATCACAGTACTCCATAAAGAAGCGTAAATACTCCGGCAAGAACAAAGATCGCCTGCCATTGAAATTCTTGAGGAACAATAAATAAAATAACGAGTGTTCCGGCCATTGCAAAGAGTTTCCCGACGACCAGCGCCATTTCAAAAAAAATCACATTTTTCATCACGCCGCGTTCTCTTGCGTTATTATATGTAATCGCGCCAAGAGGGATAGAGAGCGAACTTTTCCCCAAACGCGAAAGAGTGTCTGTAACAAGCGTTCCTATCGGCGCGCGGACAAACAGCCGCACAAACCAAGAAAACGCATATATAATTGTCATAAATCGTAAGAGCGGACGGTTGCCGGATTTATCAGCGATTTTTCCCATATAGAGCACGATAATGGCTGTGATGAGAGTTGAGACCGCAACCATTGCGCCGGCATTAAGAGTATTGCCGAAAATCATAAAAATAAAGACAGGCCAAAGCGCCAGCGCGATAAACTCCTCGCCGAATCCTATATAGGCTATCAAACGCCTGCGATTTTCTTTCCGAAATAAACGGATATACGCCCTTTTATACGAAAATCCAGACGGCTTAAAGCGTTCCGGCGTGAGAAGAAGCGGGGCGTTTGAAAGCGCGATAAGAATGCTTACTATAATAAAAAGCGCTGTGAAATTAAAAAAATACATCACAGCGCCTCCTAATAAGGGCCCGATAATAAATACAAACGAATTCGCGGCGACAGCATTGCCGATTTCCCTTCCTTGTTCAAAATCCTGTCCGTATTTTGCAAAATCAGCATGATATCCCGGCCAGTAAAATGTTTTCTGCGCGGCGTAGAACAGCACTGCCGGAATAAGCGCGTAATGCGACTGCGAAACGAGCGCGAGAGACAAATAGTAAAATATGAGAAGCGGACTGCCAAGAAACATGCTGTGTTCAAAACCAAAACACTTTGCGAATTTTCCTCCAAGAGGCATAAGCGCGAAATACGCAAGATACACTCCAAGATAAAAAAATACGATTCCTTTAAGAGACAGCCCCTGGCTGTAAAGATAGATCGGTTCAAAAAAGAGAATCATTGAAACCGCCAGATCCAGAGTCGCGGCGCTTAAAAACAGTTCTTTAAGCTCTCCTCGGGCTTTGACGGCGAAATACCCTGGTATTGTGCCGAGAAATGTATGACCTTGTATTGGCGCATTTTGCGAAGGCATGTGGATTAGTGTAGCATATTTTAGAGCGTTCAACTACTTGTTTTTTTATAAGAACATGTTATACTCGTCTAAAGTTTTATCTGTAAATAACATATCGCTATTTTGGCGACGCGAACCCGGATCCGCTCGCTCAAATAGACGATTGCGCATATTTCAATGCTACCTAAAAAAATCAAAGATAATGTTATCTCGCAGTTTAAGATGCACCAAAACGATACAGGATCCGCGTCTGTGCAAATTGCGCTTCTAACGAAAGAAATAGAACTTTTAACAGAACATCTTCGTTCACATAAAAAGGATTTTTCCTCGCGTAGAGGACTTATCAAAAAAGTATCTCAACGACGTCGGTTGCTCAAATTTCTTGAAAAAGATGATTTTAAGCAGTTTGAAGAAATCATCAAAACATTAAAATTGCGGCGTCCGGCAAAGATAACCGCAATTGATGAGGATATCGCTCGCGAAGAAAAACTACTAGCAGAGGAGCAGGCAAAAGAGGTTTTAGTAGAAGTTAAAAAAGATGAATAATTTTATTTTTTTATGAATGATCCTAAAAAGTGGAGTATTGAATGGGGCGGCCGAACGCTCACAATAGAAGTCGGTAAATATGCCCCGCAAACAGACGCATCGTGCATTTGCAGATACGGCGACACCGAAGTTTTGGCAACAGTTGTTGAGGCGGCCCATCCTCGCGAAGGCATTGATTTTTTTCCGCTCATGGTTGATTACGAAGAGAAATTTTACGCCGCCGGAAAAATAAAGGGCTCTAGGTTTATCAAACGCGAGGGTCGTCCGACAGACGAGGCGATTCTTATGGCACGCATGATTGACCGCGCGATTCGTCCGCTCTTTGACAACAAAACCCGCAAAGACGTACAAGTAGTTTTGACAGTATTTTCTATTGATGAGGACAATGACCCGGACATTCCGGCGCTCATTGCCGCATCTTTTGCGCTTTCTATTTCGCAGTTGAACTGGCATGGTCCGATTTCCGGCATGCGCATCGGGCTTATAAATGGAGAGTTTACGCTGAATCCATCGTATTCCGCGCGCGAACTTGCAAGCGCGGATTGCGTGATCGCAACAACAGAGAATCAAAAACTAATCATGATGGAAGCAGAAGGATCAGAAATTCCTGAATCGGTTGTGCTTGAAATGATTGCGCTTGCTACAAAACATAATGATCACATGGTCAGATTTTTGAGCGGTATTCAGAAAGAAATCGGAAAGCCAAAACTAATCGCGGCCTCCGAGGATCATGGATTGACCGGCGAAGAACTGGAGATCGTTCACAAGTATCTTGCTCGTGAAATTCCGCGCGCGCTTTTCAATCAGCCAAAAGCTACAAAGCGTGAACGCGGACAAACGGTTTCCGAGTTAAAACAATCACTTGACGAGCATTTGTGCGAAAAACAGATCGGCAAAGATAAACGAGAAAAGGCGCTTGCGTTAGTAAAAGAAGACGTAGAGCAAGCAGTGTCGCGCGGAATTTTAGATGACGGAAAGCGCGTAGACGGGCGCGGTCTTGAAGACGTTCGTCCGCTTTTAATGGACGTCTCAATATTTCCGCGCACGCATGGTTCTGCGCATTTCTCGCGCGGGGAAACGCAGGTTGTGTCAATTGTAACTTTAGGCGCGCCTGGAGACGTGCAGTTTTTGGACACAATGGAAACCGAGGACAAAAAGCACTTTATGCACCACTATAATTTCCCGCCGTTTTCAGTCGGAGAGGTCGCGCCTCTTCGCGGGCCAGGCAGGCGCGAGATCGGTCATGGAGCTCTTGCTGAAAAAGCTATCCGCGCTGTTCTTCCTCCAAAAACAGCATTTCCCTACACGATTCGCGTAGTTTCTGAAGTATTAAGTTCCAACGGATCCTCTTCTATGGCCTCCGCGTGCGGTTCGTCGCTTGCGCTTATGGATACCGGAGTGCCGATTACGCGCCATGTTGCCGGAATCGCGATGGGGCTTGCAACCGATGGGAAGCAGTATCGCGTGTTTACCGATCTTCAGGATTTAGAAGACGGGCCTGGCGGAATGGATTTTAAAATTTGCGGCACGTCAAAAGGCATAACTGCGATTCAGATGGATACGAAAAGCGATGGGCTTCCGTATGAGGTTGTGAAAGAGACGTTTGCAAAAGCGCGTAAGGCGATTGATGAGATTCTTTTGAAGATGTCAACCCTTATCGCTTCCCCGCGAGCTGAACTTTCTCCTTATTCTCCGCGCATATACACACTTCACATTGATCCGGAAAAAATCGGGCTTGTGATAGGCCCGCAAGGAAAGATGATAAACAAAATTATTGATGAAACTGGAGTTGAAATTGATATTGAAAAGGACGGCACTGTGCTCATTACATCGGTTTCTAAAGAGGGCGCCGAAAAAGCCGTCGCGGCTGTTAATGAACTTACGCGCGAGGTGAAAGTGGGCGACATATTTGAAGGAAAAGTTACGCGCATTATGAATTTCGGGGCAATGGTTGGAATCACGCCGGCGCAAGACGGCATGGTGCATGTTTCCAATCTTGCGAACGGGTTTGTCCGTAATGTTGAGGACGTTGTAAAAATGGGCGATATTTTGAAAGTGCGAGTGATTGAAATCGATGAACAAGGACGAGTGAACCTGACGGTTGAAGGCGTGGAGCCCAAACCAACCCGTCCTATGGGAGCGCGAAACGGCCCACCGCGAGGAAACGGTTTTCGTGGAGGCCCGCCTCGGTCTGGAGGATCACGTTACTAATTAAGATATTTCAAAACTGCAAGCTCCTCGCCCGCAAGCAATGACAAAGACGCTCCTCCGCCGGTTGAGACGTGTCCAAAACGACCGGCTAAATTGAATTTAGCAATTACCCCCTCTGTATCCCCGCCGCCGATAACAGAAAAGCCGTTTGAATCGGCAACCGCGTTTGCGATAGAACGCGTACCATCTCTAAAATTAAAGTCTTCAAAGTAACCCATTGGACCATTCCAAAAAATAGTCCGGCCTCGTTTAATCACTTCATTATAAACAAACGAGGTCGTGTGTCCGATATCCAGTATTGCTTCATCATTATTGCACAACTTTTGCTGGCCGTTTAACTTTTTAATAACGACTGTCTTATCAAAAAACCCTCCATCGGGTTTTTTCTTTGCAATAATAACATCAAGAGGAAGTTGAATTTTTGAAAGCGCAACCCGCTCGCCGTTTGGCCACGTGAAAGGGATAAGTTCGTGAGGTACACTCTTGCGAGCAGTATTTGAAAGCAATGTTTTCGCAATTTCAACCGCATTATAAGTAACCCCTTTTGCCTCATCAACAAACACACTTTCTGTAAGAGATCCGCCAACGTCCATTCCCTTTGCCTGAAAAAACGGATTTGCAAGTGCGCCGCCTACAAGAACAATGCCGACTTTGTCTAAAAAATTTTGAACCATAGCAATTTTATCAGAAACTTTTGCGCCGCCCAAAACTACAACAAACGGCTCCATAGGGGATTTTAATATTTGCCCGAGCACAGTGAGCTCGCGCTCCATGAGCAAACCAACGCAAGAGGTGGAGCGATGATTTTCTAAAATACCTGTAGTTGAGGCGTGCACTCGCATGGCTTGGGCAAAAGCGTCAAACACGACAAAGTCTCCGAGCTTTGCCATTTCGCGCGCAAGAGACGGATCAGCTTCTGTCTCTCCTTTATTAAAGCGCGTATTTTCAAGCATGATGATCTCTCCGTGCTTAATCGTAAAAATCGCCTCTTCAACTGCTTTACCAACAGTTTCGTCAAATTTTTTAACCGGCTTACCCAAGAGTTCTGCAAGTCGACGCGCAACAGGATCCATTTTATACTTTTCCTCAACAACACCCGGTTTTGGCCGTCCAATCCAACCGCCCATAACTATAATAGCGCACCCTTGTTCTAATAGATATTGAATAGTTGGAAGCGTTGCCCTGATGCGCTCGTCATCAGGCACGACCCATGTGTCGCCTTCTTTTTTTAATGTAATGTCGTACCCGACGCGCAATAAAATTTTTTTGCCTTTTATATCTGCTCTATCAAGAGTTTTTAACATAATTTTGAATTAAAATTCATAACACGGATATCCCAATCGCGCGGCGAGGCGAGGGTGATACACTTTGCCAAGCATGAGAACAAGCGTCTCGCGGAGCGCCTCGTCATCCACAAGCGCTTTTGTTCCTTTTGCGGCGAGTTTTAAGAGGAAAGGAAGAGTATAGTTTGAAAATTCAACAGGCGAGCCATCGCTTACAGTTTTGTTAACAAACCCGGGCAAATCCTCATAACTCATGAACGAAATTTTTTGGGAAAGCATTTTTTCAATAATCTTCCGTTCAATACCGCTTACTTTTGCAAAAAATAGTTTAGTTTCTCCATAGGCGTATTCTATGTCGTCCAGTTCCGGTACTCCAAGTTTCACGATTAAATCCCCGCGATCAAGAAGTTCCTCGCGAGTGTTAATAATGTAGCCGCCGACATTCAAATACACGCGCGCCAATTCATCCTCGGCGCGCCCTTCAATAAGCACTGTATGATGATTTTGCGACAGCACAGACACAAACTCCGGCGTTACGCCCAGCGGCGCAGATTTTTTTGTTTTGAAAATACTGATAATCATTTCCACTCTTTTAGAACTTTTTCATACACAGCTGGCGTTGAAATGTCGTACCACTGATTTTGAAGAACATAACCTGGCAGTGAATGTTTTTTTACAAGATCAGGAAGAACGTCCTTTTCCAAACTTACTTTTTTGTTTTTAGGAATGTAGGAGAATATTCGCGGAGTAAAAAGGAAAATACCGGCTGATATAAGATGCGAGCGCGCGCTGTTCTGGGCTGGTTTTTCAACAAATTCTATAATTTTATCGCCTTGAAGTTTTACAACTCCCCAAAGTTCCGGAGTTGCGGTTGTTGTAAGCGCGAGCGCTCCGATATCGCTTTTGTGTTCGGAGGAGAAACGGGCAAAATCAGTGTAGTTTATGTCTGTAAGGACATCAGCGTAAATTAAAAAAAACGGCTCATCTTTGATGAGACGAAGCTGAAATTGTTTTAGCGCTCCTCCTGTGCCGACGTTTTTCTTTTCCTGCGCGACATAGTCAATGTGAACACCAAATTTGCTTCCATTTCCAAAATAAGATTCTATTTTTTCTTTGAGATAGCCGACGGAAATAGAAATATCTCGAATATCGTATTTGCGCAAACGCGCGATGATATGTTCCAAAAGAGGCCGCCCCTTTACAGGAAGCATGGCTTTCGGCATTTCATATGTGAACGGGCGAAATGTAATTCCTTGATCTGCCGCAAGAATGACGGCTTTATTGACTTTGCGAGAAAGCGTATCTGAAAGCAGAGCCTCAATCGCGTGAGAACGATTGCGGATATTAACGCCGTCGGCATGCCGATCTAAAGAGTCAACCAAATCTTTGCGCAGAGTTATAGTAAGACGAACACGTTTCATAAAAGTATGATGGTATCATACCTCTGCGTAAAAACTCTGTCAAGAAATGGGTTCTGAACTGGATATGGCTTTGGTCATTACACCCTCTCCACATATTCTCCGGTTTCCGTATTCACGCGGACAACGTCTCCGGTTTTTACAAAAAGCGGCACGTTTAGAGCAAAGCCGCTTTCAAGATTAGCTGGTTTGTAGGCAGTGCCGGAGGCGGTGTCGCCTTTTACACCGGGCTCTGTCTCTACTATTTTGAGATCCACTTTCGGCGGAAGTTCAATGTCAATTGCCGCCCCCTCAAACATTAAAACAGTAATCGGCTGGCCTTCTTTCAAAAATTTCAATTTTGATTCAATGCGCGCGCTGTCAATCGTAAGTTCTTCAAATGTATTGAGATCCATAAAATGCGCGGAGTTCGTATCTATGTAAAGAAAATCAGCTGATGCGCGGGCAGTATCTGCATCGTTTAACTTGTCCCCGGCTTTAAGCGTGAGGGTTTGCACGGACTGGGTAATCATGTCGCGAATTTTCACTGTAACAACCGCAGAACCGCGCCCTTTGTGAGAATGCGAAAATTCCAAAACAACTGCCGGATTGTCGCGATATTTGAAAATGACGCCTTTTTTAAGATCATTCGGCTCTAACATATGGAAGCAACGCCATTTCCCGCGCTCGTTTAATCGCTGAAGTAATTTTGCGCTGATGTTTTGAACACAGATGCGTGTACCGCCGCGGAAGAATTTTTTTATAGCCGGATGTGTAATAACGAAGCGCTTCCGACACCTTATAATCAATCGGGGTCTGCTTTTCTACACAATAATAACAATGATTTGGTTGCATAGTTTTTGATTAAAAAGGTATTTCTTCAACCGACACCTCTTCCCCTGTTTCTTCAGTGATATCAATCGTCGGTAACTCTTCGTCAACTGGCCTAGAGGTCGGAGTAACTGGCGTTTGCGTTGCAGGTGGGATGGAAGATGTTAGAGCTGGAGAACCAAATTGAGAAGGAGTTTGCATTAAAGAAGGTGTTGGTCTCGCTCCTTGCGGCGCGCGGTCAAGCATGATGAGATTTTCCGCTACTATCTCGGTTCTATATCGCTTTGCGCCGCTTTGATCCTCCCAAGAACTCGTTTGCAATCGTCCCTCAATAAATACTTTCCCGCCTTTTTTAAGATACTGGTTCGCGATCTCCGCAAGCCTACTCCATGTGACAATTTTATGGAATTCAACTTTTTCCTGCTTTACGCCAGAGGCATCTGTATACACAAAATTTGTTGCAACGGCAAAATTTGCGACTGCAACTCCAGAAGGAATTGCGCGAAGTTCCGGATCTTGGGCAAGCCGCCCGATTAACATTACTTTGTTTAGGTCCATATGTTTTACAATTCTATATCTCCTTCAAGGAGTTTATCTAATTTTTGATCAAGTTCCGCAAGCGATCGTTTTTTCTTAGCTATTTCTACGACAGGTTGTTCTTTATGAGCCACTGCTTCAGCCTCCGGTTCCCGCTCTTTTTTCGGAGCCTCTACCTCTAGAGGTTCTAAAACTATTTCTGGTTTAATTTCAATCGGTTTTTCAATAGCGCTTTGCGTTTCTAAAAACGGCTGTTGAGTTATTTGCGTAGCCTGTTCCGGAAAACGAGTTTGTTCATATCTGCGCTCTTTTGGCCGTGAAACCGCGGAGCGTCGTTTCTCTTTAAGCGCCTCTTGATACGCGAAGAAGTTATCCATTGTTTCTTCAATTTTTTCATGCCGGATAATACAATGCCGCGCGATAGAGGTGAATAAACGCAATGATTGCCGGATGCGAAAAATTGCATCCGAGGATACCTTAAAATAACAGAGAACGTATTTCCCAGTATCAGATTGTTTGATTGAATAAGCTAAACGGCGTTCGCTCCAAAGTTCGTGACGCAGAATATTCGCGTCTTCTTTTTTTAGTAGCTCTGCAACGTTTGCGATGACGAGTGCGACTTCGTCTCTAGAGGCAATGGCCGGGATTATATATAGGAGTTCATAACCAAATGATTGCATTGATTTTAAACTGTCTGTAAACCATGCACTAACTTTACTTAAAAAGTAAGTGCGGGGTTACAGCTCATTTTTAGAAATGAGCGTCCCGACGTTGTCGGAACACGGATGTAAGGTTTGAATTGGGAGGACTTTACCATAGCGAAAATTTTTTTGCAAGAATTGGTACCGCCACGGGGAATTGAACCCCGGTTACTAGGATGAAAACCTAGTGTCCTGACCACTAGACGATGGCGGCAAAGCGCGCGTATCATAACAGAAAATACGCCGTAAATCAAATTGACTCTGGAAGGCATGTATGCTAGGATTTCTCTCATGAAATGGCAGACAAAAGATAATCTAGAAAACGCGCTTTTAGAACTTACCGGGCGAAAAGAATTGCCGAGAAAATTAGTACTGCATTTAACAAAACATCCAACAGTTAAACTCGCTTGGTCAAATAATAGACCAATTACTGAAGATGTTCTAAATTGTGTCGCTGAACAATTGGCGGGCAATGTCTACTGCCGATTCCCGCATAAAACCTCTGAAGACATCGCGCGTCATCTCAAGATGCGCATGCAATGGAAAGGGATTGAAAAAAATCTAAACAAACCGCAAACACCGCGCATAGAAAAACCAAGTCGCGCTCTAAACGCTAAATCAAGATCTTCTCCAATAGGGCGCCGACCAATCATTCCGTTAGCGATATAATTTTGTATTTTTATGGATATAATAACTCAAGAACGAGAGAAACTATTACTCAATCTTAAACCTGTTAAATTGTCGATAGATGATCAGCTCAAAGTATCGGAAGAAAATTTTGCGTGGGAAATGTTTGGCAAGGCGCAAAACGATCTCAAAAAATTTGCAACCAAGTTAGGACTTAAATATCGTCTATTGATAGGCGATGAAGTCAAACAAGTGGTTGAACCGAAAGAATGGGAAAGAATAATGTTTATTATAATTATTGCTTTTCTGTTTTTTCTTGCAATTCTTCGATAAAGTTCTTTAATAGTCATATTTTTATGTACCTCTACTTCCTCGGCGAGAGCGGATTTAAGATAAAAACCGAACGAGCGACAATTGTTATTGACCCACCGCATAAAAACACCGGGCTCTCGCAATCTGCACTTTCTGCTGATATTATTGTTGTTTCTCACGCGTCACAGACAGACGTCGGACGCGTTACTGAAAGCGAAAAAGACGCGCGGCCGTTTATAATTAATGCCCCGGGCGAATACGAAACGCGCGGGGTATTTTTGTACGCGTTCCAGGGGAAAAACGACACTGTGCTTTCGCTTATCAAAGCCGACAACCTCTCAATTGCCCACTTGGCTGGCATCTCTGAAATTCTTGACGATAAAACGCTGGAACTCTTTGAAGGCGCGGAAATTGCGCTCGTGCCGGTCGGAGGAAACGGCGTTCTCTCTCCAAAGCTCGCTGATCAGGTGATAAGCCAAATTGAACCTCATATCGTCATACCAATGAACTTTGCTATTCCAAAACTCACGATCGCTCGTGAATCGGTTGATACGTTCCTTTCTGAAATGGGCGCAAAAGGGCTTCAAGCGGAATCGTCGCTATATATAACTAAAGAAAAACTGCCGCATGAAGAGACGAAAGTAGTGTTATTGCAGGTGAAAGTTTTATGATCAACAAACTTCAAAACCAGCCACTGTCTTTGAAACGCAAACTGATTATAGGCGCGGTGATTGTTGTTTCTATTGTGATTGTCATTCCGCTCTGGGTGCTTGGGCTTGAAAAAACGCTCGTCAAACCGCGCGCGCTGTCAAATAATTCAAAAACTAATGAAGAAGCGCTTGAAATGCTCCGTCAAAATGTTTCAGAGACGATTCAACAGTTCAATGAACTGAAGTCGCAAATTGATTCTTTGAAAAAAAGCGACGCGAACGGAAACGCGCCGTCAGAACAGCTTCCGTCCGGTCCGACGTTACCGGTTTCAAACTAAACTCATGGCTGATTCAGAAAACAAACCAGCAGAAAAAATTCAACTCCAGCAAATTGTTGAAGAAATGAAGATATCGTACCTTGACTACGCAATGAGCGTCATTGTTTCGCGTGCTCTGCCTGACGTGCGCGACGGATTAAAACCAGTGCACAGGCGCATTTTATATGCGATGTGGGACATTGGTTTGAAACCGGGCGCGAAATTCAGAAAATCAGCGACTGTTGTCGGAGAAGTTCTCGGTAAGTATCATCCGCACGGAGACTCGGCAGTATATGATTCTTTGGTGCGTCTTGCCCAAAACTTTTCAATGCGCTATCCGCTCGCGCACGGACAGGGAAATTTCGGATCTGTTGACGGAGATGCCGCGGCCGCCATGCGCTACACTGAAGTGAAGCTCGCGAAAATCACAGAAGAAATGCTAACTGATATTGAAAAAAACACTGTTGACTTTCGCAACAACTACGACGGTGCGCACAAAGAACCGACTGTTCTCCCAAGCAAACTTCCAAATCTGCTTTTGAACGGAACCTTAGGCATTGCCGTTGGCATGGCAACGAACATTCCGCCTCACAATGTTTGCGAGATATGCGACGCAATTCTCAATCTCATTAAAAATCCAGAAAGCACGGTTGAAGATCTGATGGAGTTTGTAAAGGGTCCTGATTTCCCTACCGGCGGCATCATTTTTGACGAACAGGCGATCAAACAGGCATACGCAACCGGACGCGGAAGTATCGTAATGCGCGCGAAATGCTCAATTGTTGAAGGGGACGGAGGATACAAAATCCTTGTTGACGAACTTCCATATCAGGTTAACAAAGCCGAACTTATAGAAAAAATCGCTGAACTCGTGAAAGAAGAGAAAATTAAAGGAATTAAGGGGTTGCGCGACGAGTCCGACAGAAACGGAATGCGCATCACAATTGAACTAAAAAAAGACAGTTTCCCAAAAAAAGTTCTGAATCAGCTCTACAGTTTCACTCGGCTACAGGATTCGTTTCATGTAAATATGCTCGCGCTCATTGATGGAATACAGCCGCGCGTGCTTTCTTTGAAAATGGTTCTGGAGGAATATATTAAACACAGGCAGATAGTGATCCGCCGCAGAACAGAATTTGATCTGCAAAACGCGCGTGATCGCGAACATATCCTTATAGGTCTTGTTCTCGCGCTTGAAGACATTGACGCGATAATTGAAACGATTAAAAAATCGCGCGACAAAAACGACGCGCGCGAAAATCTCATCAAGCGCTTCCGGCTTTCAGAGCGGCAAGCGGAAGCAATTCTTGAAATGCGCCTGCGCGCGCTTGCCGGGCTTGAACGATTGCTTCTTGAAAAAGAACTTGAAGAAAAACGAAAACTTATTAAAGAACTTGAGGCAATCCTGAAAGATCAAAAAAGAATTCTCGGCATCATAAACGACGAACTCGCGGAAATCAAAAAAACTTACGGAGACGAACGAAAAACGCAGGTGATGTCCGGACCTGTGAAATCTTTTTCGCAAGAGGATTTAATTCCAAAAGAAGCCGCAATAATCATGATTACGAAAGACGGCTATATTAAGCGGCTCGCGCCGCAGTCCTTCCGCGCGCAGGGAAGAGGCGGATCCGGAGTAACCGGCCTCACGAGAAAAGAGGAAGATATTGTTCTTCATCTTCTCTCCGCAGACACGCACGATGACATTCTTTTTTTCACAAATTCCGGCAAGGTGTTCCGGTTAAAGGCGTTTGAGGTGCCTGAAGCGTCGCGAACATCAAAAGGAAACGCTGTTGTAAACTTTCTGGAACTTGATCAAAGCGAATCTGTAACAGCGCTCCTTGCGCTTGATAAAAAATCACAGGAAAAATTTTTCATCATGGCAACTCAAAACGGAGTAATTAAAAAAGTGGAAGCGTCCGAATTCAAAAACGTCCGCCGCTCCGGGCTGATCGCGATAAATTTGCGCGAAGGGGATGTCTTGAAATGGGTGAAGCTCGCAAACGAAAAACAAGACATAATGCTTGGAACCTCGCGCGGGCTCGCCATACGATTTTCAGAAAAAGAACTTCGCCCGATCGGTAGGAACGCGCAAGGAGTAACTGGCATTCGGCTTTCAAAGGGAAACGCGGTTGTCGGCATGGACATTGTTGATAAAACGGAAAAAGACGCGTATCTCCTCTCAATTTCCGAAAACGGTTGCGGCAAAATGACGCGAGTGGACGAATATCGGTCGCAATCGCGCGGAGGCAAAGGCGTAAAGACAATGCAGATAACAAAAAAAACAGGAGAACTCACAACGTCATGGGTCGTGTATCCAAAAAATCTTCCTGAAGGCGCAAACGGCGATCTTATTTTAATTTCAAAATTAGGACAGGTGATACGAATCTCTCTGTCTTCTGTCCCGCATTTAGGCCGCGCGACACAGGGCGTGCGATTGATGCGATTAAAACAGAAAGGCGATACTGTGGCGCAAGTGGCGCTAGTGTAAATTCAAAGTTCAAAATGAAAAATTTAAAATTTCGGAAAAAATCTCTTGTCACCCAAGAAACTCTTGGCGAACTGCTCGTCAAAGTTCGCTCTGGTAAAAATTGGAGCATCAAAAAAGCGGCGACAGAAACGCGCATAGCTCTGCATTACCTTAAAGCTCTTGAAGAAGCCCGATACGATGACATCCCCGGAGAGGTTTACATCAAAAATTTTATCATTGCCTACAGCAAACGGCTCGGGCTTAATCAAGAGGAATCGCTAAAGATGTACCTTAGAGAACGGCATATTATGCGCGGCAAAAATTTCCACCGCTCGCTAAATGAAATCGGCTCGCAGTCGTTTCTCCAATTGCTCTTAAATCCGGCGTTGCTTAAAACAGCGGCTATTTGCTTTGTAATTTCTGTTATGCTAAGTTACATAGCCGTCAATGTGTACAGCACAGTTGCTCCGCCGTCGCTTATAATTCTCCATCCGAAAGAAAATATGGAGACAAAAATGCTTTCGCTTACAGTCGCAGGAAAGAGCGATCCGGAGGCCGAGGTTATCATTAACAGCGAGCTCACAATCATGGATAAAGACGGAATGTTTGAAGAAACTGTGCGCCTTCGCGACGGATTAAACCTTATTGTCATCTTAGCAAAGCGTAAGCACGGAATGGAGAAAAAAATTATACGTCATATCCTTGTTGAACAAAATAATTTAAGTTTAATGTATGACTAAAAAAGACGCGACAGCTACAAGCGAGAAAATGCGGGCTGTGGAGGAGGCAATCTCGCATATCAAAGAACAATTTGGCGAAGGATCTATTATGCGCCTGACAGAGGCAAAGATGATGCAAGTTGAGGCTGTTTCAACCGGATGTTTATCTCTTGACCTTGCGCTTGGAGTAGGTGGGCTTCCGCGCGGACGCATTATTGAGGTTTATGGGCCAGAATCGTCCGGCAAAACAACAGTCGCGCAACATGTAATTGCCGAATCCCAAAGATTAGGCGGCATAACAGCGTTTATTGACGCAGAGCACGCGCTGGATCCGGAATACGCGGAAAAAATCGGCATCAACATCAACGATCTTATTATTTCACAACCTGACACAGGCGAGCAGGCGCTTGAAATCGTTGAAAATCTTGTGCGTTCAAACGCGATTGACGTGATTGTTATTGACTCTGTTGCCGCGCTCACTCCTAAAGCCGAGATTGAAGGCGCGATGGGAGATACGCACATGGGGCTTCAGGCGCGGCTAATGAGCCAGGCGCTACGAAAACTCGCCGGGATTGTGGGAAAATCTCGCACGATCGTTGTGTTTATAAACCAGACAAGACAAAAAATCGGCGTATACTTTGGAGATCCGACAACTACGCCGGGAGGAACCGCGCTCAAATTTTATTCCTCTGTGCGAATTGAAATTCATCGCGCCGCGAAAATCAAGCAAGGGGAGGCGATTGTCGGAAATCGCGTGAAAGTTAAAATCGTGAAAAATAAAGTGGCGCCGCCGTTTAAGACATGCGAGTTTGACATTATGTATAATGAAGGCATTTCGCTTGCTGGCGACGTAATTGACATTGGAGTTGAATGCGGCGTTATTTCCAAAAGCGGAACGTCGTACTCATATAAAGACTTAAAATTAGGTATTGGCCGGGAAAAAGCAAAACAAGCGCTCCGCGACGACAAAAAACTAATAAGCGAAATTAAAAAGAAAATTTGGGAGGAGATAAAAGGGCGACAACAAGAAGTTGCGCCAGAAGCGCCTGAAAGTACGGAATGACATTTATTATTTGACATAAACATTGCTTCATGTTCAGAGCAACGCTTCAAAAAATTACGCAATCAAAAAATATCTTCCTCACCTCCCACAAAAATTGCCCGGACGCGACTGGGAGCGTGTGCGCGCTTATAGATTTCTTAAATGCGCAAAGGAAAAACGTGTACCCATATCTTGCCTCGCCTATCCTAAAAAACTTGCGGTACATTCCTGGAAGCGGCGCAATAAAAACAGAAATACCAGCGCTTTCAAATTTTGATCTCTTTCTTATCGTTGACGCTGGAGACTTAAAACAAACAGGTATAAAAGAACAATTAGAAGAAGTGCGGCAACTCGGTTTTGATCAGTGCTTTATTAACATTGATCACCATAAGACTAACGACCATTTTGGAGACATCAATATAGTTGATACGGAGGCTTCGTCCACTTGCGAAATGTTGTATGGCTTTTTTGAAGAAACTAGCGCGTTTATCGGCCCTTCGGCGGCGGAGTGCCTTTTAACCGGCATTATAGGAGACACAGGAAATTTCACAAATGCCGCGACAACAAAAAAATCTCTCAAAATCGCCGCAAGCTTGATTTCACAAGGAGCAAACATCTTTCAGATTATTCAAAATATCGTAAGCGCAGAGGCGTCAATCAATACTTTACGGCTTTGGGGCGCAATTTTTGAACGTTTGACATACAATAAAAAATATGATATTGCTGTTTCGTATGTTTTACAAAAAGATCTTATTGAATGCAAAGCGAGCGAAGAAGCGGTGGAAATCGTATCTAATCTTTTGAATTACATTAATGGAATTAAGGCTGGAATTCTTATAAAAGAAACACGCGACGGCGCATACAAAGTGAGTATGCGTTCAACAAACGATTCGGTTGATCTGGCTATTCTCGCGCGCGCGGCAGGCGGAGGAGGACATAAAAAAGCCGCGGGGTTTACAGTGAATAATTTTAACCAAAAATCGTTTCAACTATAAAAATATGAACCTCATTCCAACTGTCATAGAAAAAAGCGCTTATGGCGAACGTGCATATGATATTTACTCCCGATTGCTTGAAGAACGCATTGTTTTTCTTGGAACACCGATTACGGACATGGTTGCAAATTCAGTAATCGCGCAACTGTTATTTTTGGATTCAAAAAGCAACGAAAAAGATATTAAACTCTACATCAACTCGCCCGGGGGATCGGTTTCTGCCGGGCTTGCCGTTTACGACACAATGCAGTATGTGAAGAGCGATATCATGACAATATGCGTGGGAATTGCGGCGTCCATGGGAGCAACTCTTCTTGCCTCTGGCGCAAAAGGTAAACGGCTCGCGCTTCCAAACGCAGAAATTTTAATCCACCAGGTAATGGGCGGCGCAGAGGGACAAGCCGAGGACATTAAAATCTCCGCCGAGCACATTCTGTCCATTCGCGACCGATTAAATAAAATTCTTGCTCATCACACCGGCCAGCCGATGAAAAAAATTTCCAAAGACACTGACCGCGACTATTATATGAACGTGGAAGAAGCAAAAACGTACGGAATTATTGATAAAATAGTGAAATAATATGCCCAAACGCACATTCCAACCGTCAAACATACGACGCAAACGCACGCACGGTTTTCGCAAGCGCTCCAGTTCAAAAACTGGGAGACAGGTATTGAAACGAAGAAAATTAAAGGGGAGAAAAAGGTTGACTGTTTAACGAACGAGCGTCCTCCAATGCTCCCAAAACCTAATCGTCTGTCTGAAGAATATGATTTCCGCCGCGTCATTGCAAAAGGACGCGCTTTTTTTATTCGCGAATGCGGAATTAAGATATTGCGAAACTATAAGAACCAACCAACACGCATCGGCATTGTTGTGCCAAAAAAAATTACAAAAACTATTGTTAAACGCAACAAAATCAAACGCCAAGCCAGGCACATTTTCCTGAAATTTCTTCCCTTTCTTGCTCAAGGGTACGACATTGTGCTTTTAGTAAGGGAAAGTTTTATTGATTTAGAATTTGAGGAAAAAGAGAAAAAAATTGGATACCTGCTTACAAAAACAAAAATTCTCGCGCGCCAATGATAAACTATAATAAAAAATTCGGCGCATACGGAGAAGAGCTCGCGAGTAAATTCCTCTTAAAGCGCGGCTACACTATTATTCAAAAAAATTTCTCTTCAAAATACGGAGAAGTTGATCTCATCGCTATCCACCCGGGCGAACCGGATACCATCTGTTGTATTGAAGTGAAAACGCGGACAACAGACGAGTTTGGCGCTCCGGAGGAAGCGATCACGCGGGATAAAATCAAAAAACTGCATGACACCGCGTGCAGTTATTTTTTTCAAAATAGAATTGAAAAGAAAATTTTTCGGCTTGATGTTATCGCAATTACAATTAATACATACGCAAAACGCGCGCGCATCAAACACTTAAAAGCCATCGGGGAGGAGTGGTAGAAAATCCGCGCTGTTCAAAAAATTTTGGGATGTTCCACTAAATTCTGTTGATATTTCCGTTGCAAATCACGTATCTCTTTAAGCGAAGAAAAGCAGTGGCTCGAAGCAATACCGATTGTGGTGTGCGTGCCGTTCTTGTCGCCCGACGCACCATTCGACCGGTCGATTCAATGGCGCTCGTGGTCGTCGGCAAATGCAGGCTTGGATAACGCAGATATGTTTGAAAGTCCTGCTCGCGTTCCAGAAATTCCAGAACTTGTTTGCGGATATATGGCGGACAGACAAGGCGGTTAATGAGCACTCGAAGAATTTTTCTAGCCTGCTTGAGAACGCGCTCATTTCGAGAACCCAGGATCACTCTCGTTGCTTCCAGTATCTTGTCGCGAAGATTACTGCTTCGTATCCGGTATCGCCGCTTGCCTTTGCCGCGCACAAGAGTTGCGAGAAGGTGAAAATGACATCGCTGGTGTTGCCAACGGTTCTGTTCCGAAAGAAGCTGTGAACCCCTGAATCCATCGGAAACAAAGGCAGAAACACGATTTTTCACGTTCAGTGGAATAGTGGCAACCGCCCTCACCCACCGCTCATAGCATTCCCGCCCCTCGAACAACACTGGATCGAAAAAATATGCTTTGTGGCCGCAAGCGGGCTTTACGGCCATGAGATACATAACCCATTCTCTGCGCTTGAATTTGAAGTACAGACCGTCGCCCAAGAGCGCATATGGCCCGCGGGGAAGGCGTTTGAGCGGATGTCCGGCGGCAATTGCCCGCATGGCTTTGACATAGCGTGAGGCAATGCCGCTTTTGGAAAGACGAATATACCTTTGTTCTTGGACAATCGTGTATTGTTCAACAAGTATCCGCTGAAGCAGCGAGATGGCATGACGTTTGCGCTTTCGCCCCCGCCGTTTCTTCCGAACGCTCCATGTATGTTTGCAGACGTTGCACTGCCTGCGACGTTTGCCGAAACGATTTATGCTCCCTCGGCAACAAGGAGATTTCGCGTGTTGTGTGGCCATACACGCGAACTATGGCACGAAAATACCGATTTGATTTGAAAAAGAGCCGCTTTTCTTTACTTGGCGTCAACAGAATTTAGTGGAACATCCCAAAAGTTTTCTTTCATACTTGGTGGCCGATAATTGATAATGCGCGAACCAATTTTGAGCGAAACGCCGCAGGTGTTTCGCAAAGTCCCAAACTGCTCGGGCGGGGCGGGAATTCCCTTCCCCTTCAACCCATTTCCTGTTTGGTGGACCCGAGCGGGATCGAACCGCTGACCTCCGCATTGCAAATGCGATGTTCTACCAACTGAACTACGGGCCCATTTTGCTCTTTCTACAACCCGATTATATATATCATAGGTATTTATATTTTGGTAGATGAACTTGTTATTCAATGGATTTCAACGCGATTTTTTGTGAAAATAAAAATCCCCCGTAAACCGGGGGATTTTTTTGGCCTAACTAGAATCGTCTTCGTGGGCCACTCGGGCGGTTGCCTCTGCGGTCACGATGACAATTGCGGCAATAGACCGGGCGGGTTCCATCTGGTTCAAACGGGAGTTCGGTGATTGCCTCACCGCACTGTGCGCATGTCCAATTTCCTTGGAACATCTGACGTGGAGCAAAACCCTGTTGGCCATAACTTTGTTGCTGGCCGAAATCTTTTTGATCGTCCATTGTGATGACCTTTTGATGTACTTTGCTTGAGATAAGATGTAAAAGGTCTCCATGTTTTGCTTATAAAGCAAACGTACGGCAGATGATTTACGAAACTACAACTCAAAACAAAATACTTACATTATGTCGTATAGAATAGCATAACAGCAAGACTGTGTCAATTATGTTCATGGACTTGAACATAATGTGTATATTATAACTATTGACTTATTTTTATTTTATGGTATAGTGTAAGCCACTTTAAGTAAGGAATGCCCATAAAAAACGTCATCTTTTATGAAATTATCTTCAGTACGGGAGAAAAAATTCACTGATGCGTATAATTCGTATAGTGACGCTCTATTTCGGTTTTGTTTTTTCCGCATATTTGACCGCGAACGAGCCAAAGAACTGATGCAGGAGGCTTTCACCAGAAGCTGGGATTATGTAAGGCGCGGAAATGACATCAAAAATATCCGCGCGTTTCTTTATAAAACAGCCAGACATCTTATTATTGATGAGGCGCGAAAGAAGAGCAATGCTTATAAAGAAGATATTGATACATGCGAAGAACGCCTTGCTGTACCGGCTAAACAAGAATTAGATATAGATATCGGACTCGCTTATGACGCGCTTAAAAAACTAGATGAACCCTGCCGCGAAGCCGTTACGTTGCGCTTTGTAGAAGGTTTTTCACCTAAAGAAATCGCGGCGATGGTTGGGGAATCGGAAAACGTAGTTTCGGTTCGCATCCATCGCGGAATTCTAAAACTTCGCGCGCTTTTGCTTCACAATGACCCATAAATTTGCACAATTTTTTTTCAAATTACTTCAGGGAACTTGCCTTACCGACGCCGAACGCGCCGCTATTCGCGCTGATTTTATCGCGCACATGCGCGCGCGCCCATATACGCAAACGCGCGCGGAAAATCCTTTACAAACAATCGCATTCTTTCTTTTCAAAAAACCCGCGGCGATTACGCTATGTCTTTCGCTTGTCGTATTTGGCGCAGGAAGCGTTGCCTACGCGTCAAACAACTCGCTTCCTGGTGAGGCGCTTTACACGATTAAAGTAAACGTTGTAGAAGAGGTCAAAAGCGCGTTTCTTTCAAAAGAAAAAAAAGCGAGGTTTGAAGTTGAACGCACAGCGCGGCGCATCCAAGAAGCAACCAAACTTGCTTCAGAGAATCGTTTAACTCCGGAAACTCTCAAATTGATGGAAACTCATTTAGAAGAACACGCGCAAACAATTTCTAAACTTACTGAAACGATCAATGCGGAGGGAAACGCAGAAATCAGCGCCGATATTCATACAGAACTCCAAGCGACGCTTGCGGCAAACAAGGAGATATTTACGGCTGTCATTCCTGAAGAAAGCATAGAGGAAACGCAAACTCTTATTGCGGCAATTGAGACGATAGAAGATGCGGCAAAACTGGAAACAACCGAGGCGGTTATCGCGCTTGTGCAAAACGAAGATATACCAAAATACGATCTTCAAAAAATTTCAGAAGAGACGCGAGTTTTGATAGAAGAAGAGACCGCGGCAGTGCGGCAAATGGTTGAAACCGCGCCGGAAACAAGTTCAATCGCGCGGAAATTCGCCGCGGTGCAAAAAATCACGGAAGAAGGTGAACGACGCTTGAAAGAAGGAGCTGTTCGGGAATCAGTGGCGCTTTTCCAAGAAGCGAAAATACGCGCTAAAGAGGTAAGCGTGCTTGTTGAAACCTCCAAAGAACCGCAAATCAAAATCCAGGCAGACGAAAACGAGCCCCAAACTGCACCACCCCAAATTACAAATGCGCCGCGTGAAACGATTGCCAAAATCCCCATTGGACAACCGGCAAGCGCTGAAATGCCGTCGCCAACCCAGGCCAAGATAGAACAGCCGCTCCCAAATACTCCGCCAAAAATAATCAGTTATCCGTCCGTACCGGTTGGCGCGCCTCAAAGCGAAATACCCTTTACATGGGAAGCTTTTGATCCGGAAAATGACACGTTGCGATGGGAAATATGGTGGGGAGACGGGGAAAGACGAGAAAACCAAGAGGTATGCGAATCCTCGTCTTGTCCTCGTGTCAGCGCTTCGCACACCTTTACAGATCCCGGATTATACACGGCGCGCGTGCGCGTTTATGACGGCAAAGGCGAATCTGACGGATATAGTTTTATTATAGATATCCGCGCAACCGCAGAAGAACAAACAAGCGCCCAGGAACCAGTCGCGCCCTCTGAACGCAGAGAAGGAGAGAGTATAACCCCGATACGAGAGCGAGAGCGCAGACGGTAAGAAAACGCCGTCCGCTCCGTCATCTTTATCATCAACTAATCGTCCCTTCTTAAAGAGTTCGCTTTTTGAGCGGGGAAACAACAGTATATGCGCGCAATTAAAAAACAGGCAATCGCTTTTTTTATTGCCCTCACAGTTCTCACCATGAGCGGATACCCGCAAATCGGAAGCGCAATCATAAAGCCATCGCACGATAGTATATGGCGCTATCCAAACATCGCATCGGTATACAACAAGACATTGCAGAAAAATAATGTGCTTCGTCCGGGCGACGAGATAGAGATAACAGGAACGCGATTATACGGCATCAACGGAAAAACGCTCGTGCATTTCGCTCGCAAAATTGACGACGCAAAACCGTGGAAGCCGGGCAATGTCCGCACACTTTCCGCAACCGCAAAAATCGTAAACACGCAAATAATTACTCTTATCGTTCCAAAAGTTGAAGGCGCATCCCAGGGATCGCTTCGTATCACAAATTATCGCGTTATCGGACGGCTTGAATCAAGCCCTGTTTATCCTGTACAGTGGGAGCCAATATCCCCGCCAACTCCGATTTCGCCGACATTGTCAATCACTCTTGCGGAAGATAATGCCGTAAAAGCGCCTTCCGTTCAAATTACCGGCGGAACACAAGGAGTGCAAACAATGTACCTCACGTTTAATCCAAAAGGAGAAGACGTACAGCTTCGTTTCTTAAAATTAAATCTTGCGAACCTTTCTGCGGCTGACTCTGTGTCTTCAGTGCAACTCTATAACGCTTCCTCAACAAAAATTGCAGACGGCACTTATATTGAAAGTACCGGCGAGGCGACATTTGGGAATGGTCAAACAACATTCTACACTTTTCCAAAAGATATATTTACTACACTCACTGTAGTAACTGATGCGCGCGGAGTTGGAAATGGCACCGCCACCGCGGACTCCGGAGACGAAATCAAGTGGACTGTTGACGCAGAAATCGCAAACGATTTTACAAACTCAATTATCGTGTTTGGCGCGGCAAGCAACATGCAGTTGCGCTATGATTCAAACAAAACAGAAAGCCAGATTCTTTTTGGAGAAGGATCATCGCAACAGGATATTATCGGCAACATCTTCCACATCCGCCGCGCAAGAATGAAAGACCTGATCGCTCTGAAACTCGGCACAACAACGCCGGCTGACGGATCAACAACGACTTTAACAAACGGAAACGGCATAGAAATTTTCCGCTTTCAAATTTTTGCGGCGCCAAATTCAGACAACGCAAATAGCAATGGGGCGATTGATCTTACAGCGCTTGATCTCTCTTTGTACGCCTCTGGAGTTACAATCACAAACGCGAAATTTTATAGGACAGATGATGCTTCTGTTGTTATTAACGCAAACGCATCAACTACCACTGCATCGCGCATCGTATTTGATTCCACCGGAGCGTCTAAACTTACATCCCTTTCACTTATCGCTCCCGGACAAAACGCAATTTTTGCCATAACCGCAGACGTGAGCGACGCCGGTCAGGGAGATATGTTGCAGGTTTCAATTGGGAACCTCGGCGCGCAAACGACAGAAGGAATAACTGACTTATCAACTGGAGACATTGCGTGGTCTGACAATGATGATATAATCACAGACGATCTTACTTCTTGGGTCTCATGGCAAGGCATTGCGATTACGAATGTGGCGGGGCAGACGAGGGTGTTTCCATCAACATAATTTTAACAAACTAACTTTAACAGAAGCGCCGTGACAGCGCTCTCAAAAAAACCTATGTTATCTCACATCAAAAAATATTCCGCGGCGGCGCTTATGGCGGTTGCCGCGGTAGCGCTGTTTGCCTATACTTCTGTATACGCGCAAACAATCACCGATACTCCTACGCTTAATGTTTCCATTTCTCCCGATACGCCTCCTTCCCAAACCTTTCTTCCATCAACAAAAAATGTTACCTTTGCTACATTCTCTTTTGCGGCTTTGAATGCTGATATACGCATAGCGAAAATCACCTTTACCTTTACCGGGACAGCTCTCACAAACACGAGCGTGAGTAATATACGCCTATGGGACGAGACCGGTTCCACACTAACTACTCCAGTTTCGTCACCTATAGATAGTAACAACCAAGTCATCTTTTATGACTTACGCGGAGTGATTTCTAAAGACACTGTCAAAAAAATACGTCTTGTAGGAGACATCACAGAAAATCCAGGTGAGGGCACCGTTATGTTTAGTATCAACCAGCAATCTCATATTATTGCGTATAAAGGTGATACAGTAGAAAATCCCATTACACCATCTGGCACATTCCCGATTAAAGGGAACGTGATGACGATTGTGAGCGATCCAACAACAAACAAACCCCCGGTCATCACCGGCGTCTCGGGACCGACTTCGCTTAAAGTAAACGAAACCGGCACGTGGACGATAACAGCGAATGACCCTGAAGGCGGCGCTTTAACCTATACGATTGATTGGGGAGATTCAACTTCATTCCCAACACCCATCTCTCCACCCGCAATACTTAATAGCGGACAAAAAGCAACCTTTACCCATTCATACGCGCAAGCTGGAACCTATACTGTTAGCTTTACCGTCACCGACGACAAAGGCGCGAGCGCGAAGTCAACCATAACAACAGCCGTTACAGACGAATTGCTACCTGACTTAAAACCAGTAAAATTAGAGATTACTAACCCTTCAAGAACTGGCAATGAAATCTGGAAAGCTGGGGATCGTTTATCAGTTGCTATTGGAATAAAAAATATCGGCTCTGCACAAACACCAACAAAAGTAAGTTATACCGTTAATTTAGGCTTTGTCCAATTAGAAAGTGAAACGCCTACTACTTTAAAACCACAAGAGGTATATGAATCTCTTCATACAGTAACCTTGCAATCTGATATCACAAAAACATTCAATGCTACTCTTACCGCAGATCAGAGCTATGCATCAACAGGATGGACACCTATTAAAGAAACAGACGAAACAAATAACGCGTTAGCCATAGTACTTATTATCGGCAAAGAAAATACCCCTCCCGTCATCACCGGCGTCTCGGGACCAACTTCGCTAAAAGTAAACGAAGAAGGAAAGTGGATTATAAATGCCAATGATCCTGAAGGAGGATTATTTACTGTCACTGCTGACTGGCAAGACGGTTCTACTCCTGAATTTCCAACAGGAACAAGCACGATTGCATTCCATCATCGTTATACCTCAACAGGCAATTACAGCATCACCTTTACCGTAACCGACGACAAGGGCGCGAGCGCGAAGTCAACGGTAAGTGTGAATGTAATAAATATTGATGCTTCAAACGTTATTGTCATTTCTCCCACATGGACAGATGCATGGCAAATAGGATATGAATATAATATTTTGTGGACATATCCAAAAGAACTTGCAAATAAAAAAGTTAATGTGTTTGTACTTGCCTTGCCATACCCATCTTATGAGTCTCAAGGAACAATTATTTTTCAAAAAGATGGGGTGACAGCACCCTCTCCAGATTTAGCGGGAGAAGTGATTGGAAATACGATGTGGAAGATCCCAGCAAGTATCAAAACAGGACAATATAACGTTCAAGTCCAGGTAACAGCAGTTGATACCGGCAAATTCTATGATGATTTAAGTGATCTTTTTTCTATAGTTCAGTCACCTACTATAAACCAACCCGCCATCACCCGCATCACGCCTACCTCCGGCGCGCCCGGCACCGTGCTCACCATCTACGGCAAGAATCTCCAAGACGACTGCGGCAAGCGCGAGGAGCGCGTATGCCAGTTGACGATCTCTCTCGGCGGCTACGAAATCAAGCGCGATCGGTTTGTGGAATTTAAGGTAACGTGGGCTCAGGATCGTATTACACTCGTGGTTCCGCCAAAGGCGCAAACAGGGGCAGTGAGGATTATGCGTGTTGATAGCGAATACAAGGATAAGTCGTATGATATTATGGGACCGGTGTTTACGGTAGCAAATAAAATTTTTCCCGGAATAGTATGTGAAGTAAAAATTCCGGAAAACGTAATTATCATTGACTCTTATGTAGACGTTGGACAGGGAAACAGCGCTTATTGGATTAAAAATGGCGGAACATTAAAAACAGGCGCTGGAAGTAATAAATTTTTCATTGAAAACGGAGGTAAAAAATTTGGTGGCGGGGGCAGCCATACTGCATATGTTAAAAAAGGCGGTTCCTTTGATGGAGAAGGTGGGAGCAGTAATCTAATTTATTATGAAGAAGGGGCAAATATTACTAACCCTGGCGGCAGTTCTGAGATGAAAAAATGTGGTCAGATTACTTTTACCTCATCTTCAACAATAACAACTCCACCCACAACCACCCAAATCCGCGACACAGCCCGAACGCTCCACGCCGATAACATAGACGCTCTCCTTGCAGAAATCAAACTACTGCGTTCTCAAGTGCGCGAACAGGAGACAAAGATTAAATACCTTGAAAAATTAACGAGCGGCGCACAGGAAATCTCTCAAAAAACAGAAGAGCAATTAAACACCTTCATCGCCTACGGCGTTGACGAGAATACCAAACGATTAGGCACTGGAGAACGAGCGGCGGTCTTGCATTCGTTCAAGTCAGCGTTCAACAAACTTCCGGAATCAGAAGATGAATTAAACGACGCGATCTTAATCGCAAACGGCAAATGGCCAAAAGCGCGGAGCGAAGAGGCGGAAGCGCGCGCGGAAAAAGAGTTTAAGAGAATCTACAAACGAGAGGCAGTTATGGACAATCAAAACGACAACGCCGCAATAACCGTGATGGCGTACGGACTGCGCCAACGAGCGGAAAACAGAAATCTGATAAGCGAGGCGCAAGGCATCAAAACCTTCAAACACATCTACGGACACGTGCCACAAACAACTGAAGAGTGGAACCTAATGCAAGGGATTACTTATTCAGGAGCAACGGCAAAGCAGTAAAAATATACGTTAGTTTCTAGAGATAAATAAAGCCCCGACGTTTTAGCCGGGGTTTTTATGTACTGATTTTATATGTTGCTTCACTGCGTTTTTCTAGCACTAAAATTTTAGTTAAGGTATCAGTTTTGCTAAAAATTATGCGCATATCGCCTTTTCTGATGCGAAAAATATCATCTCTGCCTTTAAGTTTTTTAATGTCATACTTTTGTGTGCGTTCTGCGCGAATATCAGCAAGAATTTGTTTAAACGTTTCCTTTTCTTTGGGACGAAGTTTTTGAAGCGCTTTTTCTATTTTATCCATAACTCTATAAACGCGCTAACAATTCATCAATGTCCACGCCGCCTTTTTTAATTTTAGTAAAGTCAATCACCTCTTCCCACCGATCTTCTTCAACAGGAGCTATCTTAAAAATCGGTTGAGAACGTTTAAAGACAATAAATACCTTGCCTTCCTTCACATGATTAGCGTAATAATCAATGTTCAGACGAAAATCTTTTAATTTTACAATGTCTTTGTACATATAGTTAAACTTTAGTTAACTTTAAGTTAACATTGATTGTAAACACGTGTCAAGCTCCTCACTCCCCAACACGAAACCTATACTGCAGAGCTTCCGAGATGTGTTCGGTTTGAATATCCTGAACGCCTGCGAGATCAGCAATCGTGCGGGCGACTTTGAGAATCTTAAAATATGACCGCGGCGAAAGCGAAAAACGCGACATCGCCGCCTCAAGCAATCGTTCGCCATCCGCCGGAACGCGGCAAAACTCTCCGACCTCGCGGCTTCCCATACTGGAGTTCACAGCCGAGATTCGCGAAGGAAATCGTTCGCGCTGAATATCGCGCGCGCTTTCAATCCGCTCCAGTATAATTGCCGACCTCTCGCCGTCATCAGTGGACGATATGTGCTTAAAAGCTACGCGAGGAACGTCAACTTGAAGATCAATGCGGTCAAGAAGCGGCCCGGAAACGCGAGATTGATATGAGCGAATAGCATTTTGCGAGCATGTACAATCTTTTTCCGGATCTCTGTAAAATCCGCAAGGGCATGGATTTTGCGCGGCAAGCAGTGTAAACCGAGCCGGGAACACGGCACGCGCCTCTGCCCGCGAAATCGTTATGAATCCATCCTCAAGCGGCTGGCGCAGATTTTCCAAAACCGCGCGCGGGAACTCTGGAAACTCATCCAAAAACAACACGCCATGATGGGCAAGTGAAATTTCTCCCGGACGCGGTATTGCTCCGCCCCCGACAAGAGAGACTCCCGAGGACGTGTGGTGCGGCGCGCGAAATGGGCGCGTGGAAATAATCGCGCGATCTTTTGGAATCATACCCGCAATTGAATAAATTTTGGTAACCTCCACAATCTCCTCATGGGTCATGCGCGGAAGAATAGTTGTGAATGTCCGCGCAAGAAGAGTTTTTCCGGCGCCCGGGGGGCCTGACATCAACACATTATGCCCTCCGGCGGACGCAATCTCAAGCGCGCGCTTTGCATGGTTTTGCCCTTTGATGAAAGCAAAATCACACTCCTGATCTCCATGTTCTCCCTTGTATTCAATCGGCACGCATGGAATAGCAACTATCTTTTCTCCGCCTGAAAGATGAAAAAACAGCTGTTTCAAATTTTTTACAGGATAAATTTCAAGCCCGGAAACCAACGCGGCTTCCTTTTTGTCTGTGTCCGGAACATAAATTCGTTTGATGCCGTGTTCGCGGGCAAAGAGCGCGGAAGGAAGCACGCCGGACGTGTGGCGGACAGTTCCGTCAAGCGCAAGTTCGCCGATAAACAGAGATTCAGAAACTTCAAGCGGATGATCCAAAGCCTGTAAAAGCCCGACCGCCATTGGAAGATCAAATGATGCGCCTTCTTTCTTAATATCTGCCGGCGCCAAATTTACAACAATCACTCTTTGCCAAGGAAAATCAATGTCGGAATTTTTAATCGCCGAACGAATCCGCTCCTTTGATTCTCGCACAGAGGCGTCCGGAAGCCCCACAATACTAAAACGAGGTAGATTCCCTCGCGAGATATCTACCTCAACATCAACAAGATGCGCATCCATCCCCAGAGTAAGCGCGGAGTGAATTTTTGAGAGCATATTGGAAAAAATTTCTAATTCTTAATCGCTGATACCTTCCAGGTTTTAAGTATCTGCAACCACTCCTCCGGCAAACGCCATGCTCTCCTTTTTATATTTCACGACGTTATCCAGCACAATCATTTTTTCCTCGCTTATAGATACCACCTGTTTGTGGTGAATAATAAACCCATCGGAAAATATGCCGCCTTCCTGCCTACCGAGCAGGCTGGCAAGAAGAGTTGGTTTGATGTTATATGATCGAACTTCCTGTATATCTATATCTATATTAAACGACTGCACGCGTCCAAGATAGGTTCCGTTTTGGGTTTCAACTTTAAGACCAATCAATTTTTCAGAGTTGATAAGCATTATTGTCTGATTGGCATTACTATGTAGATAAACTCCTCTCCCTCGTTTTCTTCCAAAGGTTTCAAAAGAACCGGCGCAGATGGGGATGACGCGAGTAGCGCTATTTCCGGCGCGTCAATTGCTGTCAACCCATCAAGGAGATACCGATAGTCAAAAGCGATTGTGAGCTCTCCCTCTCCTTCAATATGCGGATAAAGTTCCGTTTGTTCTTCGCCAATTATTGTTCTTGAAGCAATTTTCATACCCTTTCCTGATACGATTGTCAGCGTGACGTTATTTGATCCGACTGACGCAAAAAGTCCGGAGATCCGCACTGCATTGATGAATTCTTCACGGTTTATAATGCATTTTATTGTGTGAGACGTGGGGATAATCTGTTGATAATTCGGATAATTTCCGTCAACAAGCCTGGAGACAATCTCATTTGATCCATAAACAATGAGCGCTTGGTTTTCAGAATGGTAAAGAATAACTTTTTCTTCCGTAGCTTCAAGAGATCGTAGAAATTCTTTTGCGGTTTTCAAAGGAAGAATGAACTGGGCTGTGAACAAAGCCGGGTCTACGAGAGGAGCTTTTTTTTCAGCAAGCCTGTAACTGTCAGTTCCTACAAGCGTGATTGTTTTATCATTGATTGAAACATATACGCCGTGAAGTTCAGGCCTTGTGTCATCAAAAGAAACTGCCGGCAGAATTTGTGAAAGAGCTTTTTTGAAAATCGGAAGAGAAATTACGCATTCTTTATCTTTTTGGATCCCTGGAATTACCGGAAAATCATCGCTTGATAAACCGTTTATCTTGGTTTTATGAGCTCCGCCTAAAACAGTGACGTTCTTTCCGTCGCTTTGGACTTCAACTTTATCGCGAGGGAGAAGGCTCACAAAACTTGAAAGAAGTTTTGCCTCAACTGTAATAGATCCTTCTTTATCAACCTTTCCTCTGACAATTGATGTAATTCCAACCTCAAGATCAGTCGCTTTTAGATTGATCGCCCCGTCTTTTGCTTCAATAAGAATATTTTTAAGAATCGGAAGCGCTGTTGTGTTGCCGCTTATTCCCTGAACGGCCGCTAAACCCTTATGAAGATTTTCTTGTGTGCATGTGAATTTCATATTACGTATATATTTAATTAAATATATTATATTCTTCCTCTTATGGCTCGCGTTTTTGTTGAAAAGTCGTTATTTCCTTAAAATAACACTGTTATTTCTTTGAAAACATGTTGATATTTGTGTTAGGTTTAAGTGAATATCTCGTGGAAAATTTATTCTCACAACATATCAACATTTAATTCTATGTTTTTCTGTTAATAACTCCACGTCATTTTGTATTATTTTTGAAAGTTCGTTTAACGTGCTTATTTTTTTTGGTTTTCGTATAAATTTGTCTATTGTAACGTTTATTTCCTCCTCGTCGTGTATTGTCGGTAGAACGTTGCGCATTCCGAAAAGTAAAAGATGAACCTCAAGCGTTAGTCCCATCTTTTCCACAATTGTTTTTGGCCCATAATACAGAGCTCCTTGAAATTTCTGTTTTTGTATCACTACCGTACACTTATGCACTCCTTGACGCAAATTAAAGGTTTTAGGAATTAAAAGATTGATTGTCGGAAATCCAATTATACTCCCTAATCCAGATCCTTTTATAGATGTAGAGGAAAAACGCATATCAGCTCGCGTACCGTTTGAGTTTCAACTCCTTTTGCCACTTTTCTTTTCTGTCCGGGATTTTCCTGAACTCTTTATAGAGAACAATAAAAAAGATCGTCCAAAAATTAAAAAACCATATCCATAGCCATAGACGCATAGAAAGATATGGCACCTTCTCTTTGCGGAAAAAGTAAAGCAGGAGTGAAATGCCGCCGTATAAAAAAAACATTTTTCTGGCTTTGCGAGCCAATTTCCTGAAAAACATCGGAATTTTTGAGCTGTGCATGAGTAGCGCCGCGCCGATTATGAGAGAGAGCATCGCGGTTACTAAAAAGAAAGCCCCCAATCCTGTAAAGGATTCTGGCTGTATATTGAGAAAATAATCTTTCGTCGGCTTAAACATAGCT
The DNA here is from genome assembly GCA_001818155.1 of Candidatus Jacksonbacteria bacterium RIFCSPLOWO2_02_FULL_44_20. Taxonomy (GTDB): domain Bacteria; phylum Patescibacteriota; class Patescibacteriia; order UBA9629; family UBA9629; genus UBA9645. The sequence continues at coordinate 45,642 of MHJU01000036.1, forward strand.
ATTTTTTGAATACCATTCCAAAGTGATACTTTCCGGCTGAAAATTCCTTGATTTTATTGAGTTCCATATCGTAACTGATCTGCTTTATTTTTTCAATACTTACGCGCTCGTCAACAGGAGGACCAAAAGGAGCGCTTTCTTTCTTCCAATCAACAATCGCAATGAGTCCGCCCGGTTTTGCAACTCGCTTTGCCTCCATTAACATTTGTTTATGTTTGCGTGATTGAAAGAGCGTGTTGACTATAAGAACAACATCAACGGAATTGTCCTGAATCGGATTTGCGCCAAAAATTTCAAGATTCGTCCATATCAGCTTGATATTTGAGATTGATCGCGCTTTGATTTCAGCTCTGATATGAGAAATCACGGATTTTTTCACGTCCAAAGCGTATACCGTGCCCTTGCTTCCGACAAGCAGAACCGCGCTAAATGTCATGTAACCGTTCCCGGCGCCAAAGTCAGCAATGATCATTCCTTCTTCAATGCCGATATCTTTTAAGATTTGATCCGGATTAAAAAATTTTGAAACTTCTATTGTTTGTTCTTGAGAAGTCATATACGAGTATTATAACAGAGTTTTTTCATATGGGGCAAGTATTTGATAAAGTACGCGACTTTAGGGTATACTATAAACGTTTTGTATGTCCAAACGAAAAAAACATCTGAAAGAGGAAGGAAACGAAAACAGCCGATTTATTCATAAAGACGTGGAGCGCGCTATTTGGATTGTTGTGTTTACAGCGCTCTCTTTTATTATGCTTTTCTCAATCATTGAAAAAGGCGGAAGAGTCGGCGAATATATTAACAAAGCCTCATTTCTTGTTTTAGGAGTTGGCGCGTGGGTATTTCCGATTGTTCTCTTATTTATTGCCCTGTTTATTGTTGGAAGCTTTGATCCTAAAGTTCGCGCCGCAAAAATCGTTGCGACAGTTGTGTTTGTTTTGGTTTATTCGGCAATGTTGAATTTGAAACTTCCCGCTGAAGACATATTTAGTTATCTAAACGACGGACACGGCGGAGGATACATCGGGCTCATTTTTGTCTATCCGCTCCTTAAACTCACAGGATACTGGGTAACAGTGATTACTCTTGTCGCCTTGGGCACTATTTCTATCCTCCTTATGTTTGGAACAAAGGTGTTCACAATCGGGCGCGCGATTATATGGCTGATTGTTAAACTTCCTTTTGGCGGCATATTTTCCGGGGTTAAAACAACACTTAAAGACAAACTAAAACGAGAGCCTGAATTTGTTCCGGAGATTGAAACTTCTGCGCCAGTTATAAAAGTTTCATTGGCAAAGAAAGAAGAGGAAATCACTCCAAAAATAGAGAAACAGCCTTTTTCACGATTTTCTATACAGGAAGAGCCAAAAGACGCTGGGTTTGAAGAGACGCTTAAGGCTCGTTTCAGGCGAAAGATTGATATTCCGCTTACTTTGCTTGAAAAGCGTGATGGCGTTCCGTCTTCCGGAGACATTGCCGCAAACAAAGAGAAAATCAGAAAAGCCCTGGAGAACTTTGGTATTGATGTTGAGATGGGAGGAACCTCAACCGGCCCGACTGTTACGCAGTACACTCTGAAACCTAGCGACGGGGTAAAACTTGCGCAAATCACAGCGTTGCATAATGATCTTGCGCTTGCGCTTGCCGCTCATCCGATTCGCATTGAAGCGCCTATTCCTGGAAAATCAGTTGTTGGAATTGAAGTGCCAAACAGCGTGATTGCAACTGTCGGACTCCGTGAAATTTTGCAAAGCGAGCTCTTTCGTTCCAGAGCGTCAAATTTAACGCTCTCGCTTGGGAAAGATGTTTCCGGCGCTCCGTATATCGCAGATCTGGAGAGGATGCCGCATCTTTTAATCGCCGGAGCAACCGGTTCAGGAAAGTCTGTTGCAATTAACTCGCTTGTTATAAGTTTGCTTTATCAAAATTCGCCGGACGATCTGAAGTTTATTCTTGTTGATCCGAAACGCGTGGAACTTACTGTGTACAACAACATACCGCATCTTCTTACACCGGTTATTACTGACGCGAAAAAGACTATCAATTCGCTCCGATGGGCTGTATCGGAAATGGATCGGCGATTTGATATTCTTGCCGCGGCAACTGCGCGAAACATAGAGGCGTACAATCGCGCTTCCGAGGACAGAATTCCATATATTGTTATTGTTATTGATGAACTTGCGGACTTAATGAGCGTTGCGGCAAAAGAGGTTGAGGCTTTAATTGTGCGGCTCGCGCAAATGTCGCGGGCTGTGGGGATTCATCTTGTGCTTGCGACACAAAGGCCGTCTGTGAATGTCATTACCGGGCTCATTAAGGCAAACATCACAGCTCGTATTGCCTTTACTGTTGCAAGCCAAACCGACTCGCGCACTATTTTGGACTGCTCGGGCGCGGAGAAACTGCTCGGGCGCGGCGACATGCTTTTTATCACCACTGATCTTTCAAAACCAAAACGTCTGCAGGGCGCTTTTATTGATGATAAAGAAATTAAATCAGTGGCTAATTTTTTGAAGGATCAGGCAGAGCCGGATTATCTTGCCGAAGTTACGGAAAAAAAGGATGGAGTTTCTTTTGGTGGCGGAGGTGGATTACTTGGCGATGCAGAGGGCGATGAATTTTTAGATGAGGCGCGCGAACTCGTGATACGCGCCGGCAAGGCGTCTGCTTCATATCTTCAGCGTCATCTGCGGATCGGCTACGCCCGCGCCGCGCGCATTCTTGATTTATTGGAAGCCGAAGGCGTGATCGGGCCCGGAGACGGCGCAAAGCCGCGCGAGGTGATGGGGAGAGGCGAAGGAGATGAAGAGGGTGGCGGAGAGGCGGAAATATAGAATTTCATTTTTGGTTTACTTACTATTTTCCATTCCCCATGTTTTTATTCCTTCCAAGCGACATTTTTTCTCTATGCGCACATTGTCTTGTTGTTTCTCGTTTAGAATATGTGTAAAGCGATCTGCGTCCGCTTGGTTTTGAAATGTAAGAGTTATGCCGTAGATGATGCCGTTTTCATGCCGCCTTCTCTTAAGTGTTATGGTTGCTTCTATTCCGCATAAGATCGCATGGACTGTTGTGTTTTTTTCTCCATATGGTTTGTCGTAGTGGACAGAGGAAACTTTTGGTTTCCCCAGTAGTGTATAATGAAGTAGCCATGAGGGAAACGCGCGATGTGTGGAGTCGTACGCCCATCGGCCGATTTCCGATGTGCGCCACGTTGTTTCGTTCAATCGTTCAAAATCAATCTGTCCGATAACGCCTTCTTTTTCGTATAAAAGCGAAAATTGATTTTTCTGCGCGGCTTTCATTTCAGTTTCTCTTTGGAAAGGGCCATAATAAATTTCATTGACTAATTTTTCCAGTTGATGTAAGCGGTTGTAATTGAACTTACCGTCTGCATCAAACGAGTCCGACATATATTGTTTCAAAGGTATCGTAAAAAAGCCGCAGGAGTTTGCATCCATTTCAAAGATGCGTTTGGAAATTTCGCACAGGGTGTCTTCGGTTTTTTTTGCGTATAGGTGTTCAAAAGCGTATATTTCTTGCATAGATCAACAATGAACAATACCATAATTTTTTCTCGTGTCAAATTTTTTATCACCACCAAACGCCTCATCGCAATCACACTTTTTTTGCTATGCGCAGTAATTATTTTATTTGCCGCACTGCTCCTCACTCGCAAAAAATCTTTGCTCATTGATTATCTTCCAAAAGACGCCTCCTTTTGGTTTTGGCAGAAAGGCGGCGGGTATGACGCGCGGGCCACGGAATTTTTAGAACTTCTAGGATTTGATTCAAAGGCAAGTTCAATTTTGGAAGGTCGGAAACATGATATTGTTATTTATCTTAAAGACGACGAGTGGTATCGGCTGACAGCAGATGGTTTGGAAGGTGAGTCAAGCGGAGAGAGCGCTGAATTGTTTCGCGTTCTCACATCTTCTCGCTCCGCAACTATAGTTGGTTCTGTTTCTGCCGATTATATTGAAAAACATTTCCCGCCAATTTTCTCTCAATCTTTAAATAATTCTCCTTATTATTTTACTCTCTCGCCTGCCTCAAAAACTTTTTCATTTCAGATAACATCACGCGATAAAATTTTGCAAAATAAAATTGAAACATCCATCAATCTTCCAGATTTTCCATCATCAGTGATTCTCGCATTCCAAACAACGGAAACAGAATTTCAAAAACAAGGAGCAGAGTACATAAAAAAGCGTCTCACGGAGACTGTGGCGTTTCAGCATCCGGTTATTATTGTCAAAACTTTGCCAGACGGTACGGTCAGCAAAGAGCGCGTTGTTGATCCGACACTTTTTTCATGGGTTTCTCGCGAGCCGAATTTTTTTGATCTTGTCGTTGATGACAAGGTTGTTTTTGCGATGTATGAGGACGAGAAGAGAGTCGTTGTTGCATCTTCAAAACAGGATATTATAGAAGATAATTTGAAAGATACCCGAATCACCAGTTTTTTCTATTTGAATTTAGAATCCGTCCCCGGTATAGAATTTGTGGATATTCTGGGGAAAAGTTCTGCATTATCGTGGTTGCAGAAGAATGCTGTAAAGCGTATTATTGTGGGAGAACTTGAAACTCATATTAAGGGGGAGTTCGTATTTTAATAAGCAGTGAGCAGGAGCATGTACGCTTCTGCATAATCTGCAGTAGAATTTATGCCGCAGAAAAATCAAACGCGAATCAACGAAATTTTAAGCTGGTATCCGGCGCTTACCGGAGAGCAGAGCGAAAATCTTCTGAAATTTTTGACTTACGGCAGAATCGGCGGGAGCGGAAAGTTTGTTATTTTGCCTGTTGACCAAGGGTTTGAGCATGGGCCCGGAAGATCATTTGAGTCTAACCCCGCGATGTATGATCCTGTAAACCAAGCAGAACTTGCGATCGCGGCCGGATGCAACGCTTATGCGGCTCCTCTTGGCGCTCTTGAGGCCGCGTTTGACGCGACTAAACGCGCCGGCATCCCGACTATTCTTAAAATCAACAGCCATGATCTTATGATGCCAGATGATTATGATCCGTATCCGGCGATCACATCATGGGCAGAGGATGCTGTGCGTCTTGGCTCATCGGCAGTAGGATTTACGATTTATCCAGGGTCAGTTTATGCGCGTCGGATGTATAATGAGCTTCGCGAACTTGTGCGAGACGCGCGAGCGGCAGGACTAGTTGTTGTTGTTTGGGCTTACGCGCGCGGGAGCGGGCTTATCCCCGCAAGTTCTGAAACAGCATCCAAAGATATAGAAACAGCGGTGGATGTTATCGCTTATGGGGTGCAGATTGCGTGTCTTTTGGGCGCGCATATCGTCAAATGTAAAACACCAAAGCCGATTGTAGGAATGAAAGACAGTATTAAGCGTGGGGTGTATAAAAATGTTTCAACAGGAACAGTTGAGGACTGCATCCGGATTATTATGAAAGCCGGGTTTAATGGACACAGGATCGTTATCAATTCCGGCGGCGAAGCGCGCGAAACCGGGGCAATTTTGGAAGAGGTGCGCCAGTTGAGTTCCGGCGGGAGCTTTGGGTCAATCGTTGGCAGAAATGCCTTCCAGCGTTCGCATAATGAAGCGGTTGAATTGTTGCATAAAATTCAGGATGTGTATGCCGGGACTGTGTATAATATACATCCTTGACAATGTCGCTTAATACAGTATACTGGATTCCAGTCGTCTACAAAGACGGCTATCTTATTTACTAGTAGAAATAGGTTCTTTGAAAATTGCATATAATCAATACAGCTATCTAAAAGTGATAGTCCTCAATTTGAAAGTTTTAGTATTTACTTTGAGAGTTTGATCCTAGCTCAGGGTGAACGCTGGCGGCATGTCTTAGGCATGCAAGTCGAACGGTCGTGCCGCAAGGCACGGTAGTGGCAAACGGGAGCATAACACACTGGTAATCTACCCTTAAGTCGGGTATAACCTGCCGAAAGGCGGACTAATTCCCGATGGTCTCCGATGACTCATGTTGTCGGAGTAAAGGTCGCAAGATCACTTAAGGAGGAGCCTATGTCCCATCAGCTAGTTGGTAGGGTAATGGCCTACCAAGGCAACGACGGGTAGCGGGTGTGAGAGCATGACCCGCCTCACTGGGACTGAGACACTGCCCAGACTCCTACGGGAGGCTGCAGTCAAGAATATTCCGCAATGGCCGAAAGGCTGACGGAGCAATGCCGCGTGCCGGAAGACGCCCCTTGGGGTGTAAACGGCTTTTGCTGGGGAACAATTCCGCTTTCGGGCGGAACGAGCGTACCCAGAGAATAAGAGGCTGCTAACTCTGTGCCAGCAGCAGCGGTAATACAGAGGCCTCAAGCGTTACCCGGATTTACTGGGCGTAAAGCGTCCGCAGGCGGTCTCTTACGTTTCCGTTTAAATTCCGATGCCTAACATCGGAGCCGGCGGGAATACGGAGAGACTTGAGGCCGGGAGAGGCGAGTGGAACGACTGGTGTAGGGGTAAAATCCGTTAATATCAGTCGGAACACCAAATGCGAAGGCAGCTCGCTAGAACGGTCCTGACGCTCATGGACGAAAGCGTGGGGAGAGAACGGGATTAGATACCCCGGTATTCCACGCCCTAAACGATGGATACTAGGGATTGGAAGTATCGACCCTTCCAGTCTCGCTTACAAACTAGCTAACGCGTTAAGTATCCCGCCTGGGAAGTACGGTCGCAAGACTAAAACTCAAAGGAATTGACGGGGACTCGCACAAGCGGTGGAGCATGTGGTTTAATTCGACGATAAGCGTGGAACCTTACCAGGGCTTGACATCTATCTGCACGTCAGGGTAATGCCTGACTCCTTCGAGGGTGATAGACAGGTGCTGCATGGTTGTCGTCAGATCGTGCCGTGAGGTGTACCCTTAATTGGGGAAACGATCGCAACCCCTGCCCTATGTTACATTGTCATAGGGGACTGCCCAGCCCTTTGGGCGTTGCGCTTAAACGCGTGAATGAACAGAGGGCTGGGAGGAAGGCGGGGACGACGTCAAATCAGCATGGCCTTTATGCCCTGGGCTACACACGTGCTACAATGGCTGGTACAATGGGATGCAAGGCCGTAAGGCGGAGCCAACCCCTAAAACCAGTCGTAGTTCGGATTGAGGGCTGCAACTCGCCCTCATGAAGCCGGAATCGCTAGTAACCGCGTATCAGCCACGGCGCGGTGAATACGTTATCGAGTCTTGTACACACCGCCCGTCACACCAGGAAAGCTGGCAGTACTCGAACTTCGATGTATGTCGTTGGAAGGTAAGGTCAGTGATCAGGGTGAAGTCGTAACAAGGCACCCGTAGCGGAAGCTGTGGGTGAATCACCTCCTTTCTAAGGAGAAATTCTGTCGACTGTGTTGCTTTGCGACACAGGAGGACTATCACTATTAGATGGCTATATTATCAAAATAAAATTCCGTTATGGCGGGATTTTTTGTTTTCACGCAGGGGTTGCGGGGTTCAAGTTTTTTTGATATTGTCTGTATGCTATTTCGTTGCCGACTTAGCTCAGCGGCTAGAGCAACTGTTTTGTAAACAGTAGGTCCGGGGTTCAAATCCCCGAGTCGGCTCCAGAGGCATAAGAGGGGCGCGTAGCTCAGCTGGTTAGAGCACGTCACTGATAATGACGGGGTCGGAAGTTCAAATCTTCCCGCGCCCACCATAAAACCGTTTATGTTCAAAAATAAAGTAGCCCTCATCACCGGCGCATCGCGCGGCATCGGGCGAGCGTGCGCGCTGAAGTTTGGAAGCGAGGGAGCAAAGGTTGTGGTGAATTATCATGACTCGCTGACGCAAGCACAGGAGGTGGTGCGGGAGATAGAACATGGTGGAGGAGAGGCAGTTGCTGTCCAAGGAGATGTTTCAAAGCGACAGGACTGTGAACAACTTGTGGAAAAAACAGTAAAAAAGTTTGGCAGAATTGATATTCTTGTTAATAATGCAGGTATTCACCGCGAATCGCCGATTGATATGATCAACGAAGAAGCATGGGATGACGTGATGGCGTGCAATGTGAAGGGAATCTATATGCTGTCGGTATTAGCTGGAAATCAGATGAAAAAACAGGGCAAAGGGGTAATTGTAAACATTGGCTCGGTTGCGGGAATTTTTCCACGCGATGTTAATACAGCTTATGCGGTATCAAAAGGCGCTGTATGGTCGCTGACCCGCGCGTTAGCTATATCGCTTGCGCCGGAAATCCGTGTAAACGCGGTTGCGCCTGGTGTTATAGAAACAGATATGTCGCCACTCTGCGATCCTGCAAAACGCGAGAAAGTAGCACGATCAAATTTGCGTCGCCGTATTGGACAGCCGGAAGACATTGCGCGCATCGTCGCCTTTCTCGCCTCCGACGAAGCTGATTGGATTACCGGGCAGACTGTTGTGGCAGATGGCGGTTCGTCGCTTGTTGTATAAATGATCAAGAATAGAGACAAAATAAAACCACGCCGAGGTAGCTCAGTGGTAGAGCACATGACTGAAAATCATGGTGTCGGCAGTTCGATCCTGCCCCTCGGCACCATTATGTTGTCAGTGCGAATTATTGATGGTAGAATCAGGAGAGAAAATAGAAGTAAAAGTTAAGAAGTAATTTGTTTTTATGTCAATGCCAAAAACATTATCATCGCAATCTGTCAAACGTTATATTGTGCACGCCGTGTTTATTATCGGCGTTTTATTTTTTCTTGGCGCCGGATGCGGCGAAATAATTTCTGAATTGCCGCCGAAGCCAGTTTCTCCAAGATCTGTTGAACCAGTGAATGCGCGAGAGACGATTCTAAAAGAACTCCGCGCGCAATCGGAAATCAAGAGATTCGCAAACACTAAAGAACTCCGCGCGTTTCTGGAAGAGCGCGTAGAAGAGCGCGGCTATGGATATAGACAAATGATGACAGGAGACATTTCTGTCATGAAATCGGATTTTACAGAATCAGCGCCGAGCGCAACGCCATCGCAGGCGGCTACCGATTACTCCCGCACGAACATTCAGGTTGAAGGCGTTGACGAGGGCGACATCGTAAAAACAGACGGCGAATATATTTATACAATTAGCGAGAACTCGGTTGTGATTATGAAAGCATATCCAGCAGATAGCGCCGAAGTTTCATCGCGAATTACATTTGACTCACCTCCGCAAGGGTTTTATATCACCGGCGATCGGCTTATCGTATACGGCTACGACAATCGCGTGTACGCGGCAGAACAAAAAGTAGGAGCAGGAATTGCGGTTATGCCTGGCCCGATTATTCGCCCCGGTTCAGCATTCGCCTTTGTCCGTATTTTTGACATCAGCGATCGGCGGAATCCGAAAGAGGCGCGCAATTTCTCATTTGAAGGCAATTATACCAATTCTCGCATGATCGGCGATTATCTGTATTTTGTTACAACATCGTATAATAATATATATGGCATTTCTGACGACGAGTCGCCTTTGCCGCTTCTCTTGGAAAGAGGAACTCCGATTTCTATGGAAGATGAAAACGCGCCAAACGCGTATTATTTTGATTTTCCATATCAATCGTATCAGTTTACAGCTGTTTCTGCTATTAATGTTATGGATAACTCTGTATCTATAACGCGCGAGGTATATCTGCTTGACTCCGCGCAGACAATGTATGTGTCGCCGCAAAATTTGTATCTTACTTACACTAAATACTTGAATGAATACGATGTGCGCATGGATATCGCGCGGGAATTAGTCGCTCCTCGTTTGAACGACAGAGACAAAGAGAGAATTCAAAAAATTGAAGCCGCGGATTCCGCGGTGCTCTCCAAAGAGGAAAAACTGCAAAAGATTGACGCGATTATTCAACGATACATCGCGCGGCTTCCTGAGACAGAGCAAAATGCGTTGAACCATGAGATTACGAGAGTCGTAAAAGAGACGTATCAAAACATAGCCCGTGAGCTTGAAAAAACAGTTATTCATAAAATCGGGCTCAACGGAAGCGAATTGAAATATCAGACATTCGGCGAAGTTCCGGGCGCGGTGCTCAATCAATTTTCAATGGACGAGAACGGCGGATATTTTAGAATCGCCACAACGAAAAATCGTTCATGGTCTATATTTTTGGATGAAAATTCTTTGGAGCGGGACTCTTACAGCAATCTTTATATTCTGGATTCCGGTCTCAAAACAGTCGGCTCAATTGAGGGTTTAGCGAGAGGAGAGCGAATTTACTCGGCTCGCTTTATGCAGGGGCGCGCGTATCTCGTTACGTTTAAGCAAACCGACCCGCTTTTTGTGATTGACGTCAGTGAACCAACAGCCCCGCGCGTATTGGGAGAGTTGAAAATTCCAGGTTTTTCGCAGTACCTTCATCCGTATGACGATACTACGCTCATCGGTTTTGGGCGCGATACAGAAGCGCGTCCGGATGGCGGTGTTGTTCAGAAAGGATTGAAATTGTCGCTTTTTGATGTGTCCGACGTTTCAGCGCCGAGGGAGATTGATTCGTATCTGTGGCAGAGTTCGAGAACGTACTCCATTGCGCTTAATGATCATCACGCCTTTCTTTTTTCTCGCGACAAAAATTTGCTAGTTATTCCTTTTGAGGATTATGAAACGATTGCCAGACCTGAATTTTCGCGCGGCGCCTTGGTTTTTTCTCTGACAAAAGACGGTTTTTCTTTCAAAGCAAACATTTCTCACGGCAGTGATTACAATTCGGCAATCGTTCGCGCGCTTTATATCGGAGACAACCTGTATGCTCTTTCTGGCGCGTATGCTACAATACACGCGCTTGTGGATATACGCGAATTGGAACGTATCGGGCTTCAATAAATTTTGAAAATTTTTATGGGAGGGAACACGATAAAAATTCTTCTTGTTGATGATGAAAAGTTTATTTTAAAGATGTATCAGATGAAATTGGAGCGAGACGGATATATTGTTTTTACCGCTCAAAACGGGAAAGACGCTGTTTCGCGGGCAAAAGAGGAGCGCCCGGACATTATTTTTCTTGATATCGTGATGGGAAACATGGATGGGTTCGGGGCGTTGAAAGAACTCAAAAAAGATGCGGCCACAAAGGAAGTGCCGGTTTTTATGCTCACAAATATAGTTTCAGACAGAGATAAAAAAGAGGCGTTGAGCCTTGGCGCGGCTGGATATTATATTAAAACAGACACCGAGCCTTCTGATCTTGCGCGTATAGTGGAAAAATTCTTAAAATAATTTCTTCGTACTGCCCACAGTATGAAACAGTTTCGCAAAGCCATAGTACTTACTCTTTTGATTGGATTAATTTTCCAACAGTTTTTTTTATTGCCTCAAGCGCTTTTAGCGCAAGAATCCCCGGCGCCGGAAATTTCATCTGAACCGGATCAGACGCAACTCACTCCAGCTGAAGCGCAGGAATCGGAGCAACCAGAGGCTCCTCCTGTAGAAACCGAGCCACAGGTGGAACCAGCGCCGGAATCCGAGCCGACTGTGGAAGTAGCGGAGCCATCGGAACAAAGAGAATCAACGGAGCAGACAGAGCCGCAAACTGTTCCGGAAGAACAAACAGTTGAGGAGCCTGTTCTACCAGTCGCAGAGGAAGATCAAGTATCTACTGAACCAATCCCGACAGAACCGGAGCCTCAAATTATTGAGGATCTCTCATCAATCGGAGCAAAAGAAGGACTTGCGGGAGAAAGCGAGCCACAGACAATCACTGTTTTGCAGGAGGACGAAAATATAACAGTTGTAGGAAAAATAGCCGGGGAAACGGTTGCGCAATCAAACCGCGAAGGTCTTGGTATTTTGAAAGGCGATATTGCCGGCCGCCCTGAAGAGGTGTTTTTCTTTGAGGAACAGGGTGTAAAAAAACAGGTGGTTGATCTTTCAGAACTTATTAAAAAAGAACAAGCGCCTGCTCCTGAAACGCCAAGCGCGGGAGAGATAAGCGACAGCGCCGTTACAAAGGGCGGCGAGGGAATTGTTTTGGAAGAGGTTGTAAAACGCGAAGAGAGCGGGAACGCGGTTTCCGTGAACGTTGAAGATATTACAGTCGTAAAAAAAGAGGAAGGATTTTTTCAAAAATTGTCTGATACTATTTTTGGCGGTAAAAAAGATAACCCAAAAGAAGAGCGCGTACAGCTTGAGGTTACAAGCAATGGAGAAGTTAAGCTCATTTCAGCTGAAAATGTTGAGGGCGATGAAAAACTGGAAATTGAGTATTCGTACGGATCGTACACAAAATCATTTGAAGTTTCGTTTGTTCCGATGACTCTTGACGCGCCCTTTACAGTGTCCGAGTTCAGCGAAGGCGAGCTTGAGAAAGCCGTCAATCGCGTTTTAGATGTGGAGGCGGAAGCTCCCGAGCCGTTGCAATCGGAAGCGATAGAGCCGCAAACATCCGAACCGCCGGTTGAAACGATTCCAGTCATAGAACCGATAGAACCGACAGTGTCTGAAATTATTCCAGAGCAATCTCCTGAAACTGTTCCTCTTATTACAGAACCTGTAGAGCCGCCTGTTTCAGAGCCAACTCCGCCTATAGAAGATGTGATTGAATCACAACCAGCGGTTGCTCCGTCCGAGGAGCCGCATGTAACTTCTGAAACTGTACAGTCCGCGCCTCCGGAAGATGAGGTGATTGTGCCGGTAGAGCTTCCGGAAGAAGGCGCAGTTCAAGGAGCGCGAGTTCAAAATTTTGATACCGGTGAAGGCACGGGAATCGTCAACCGCATTAAGCGATTTTTCCAGAGTTTTCTCTTTGGAGCCGCACCGGCACGCGCTCAAAACGGCATGCAAACAGTGCAGACATTTCAGGTAAAACTGAAAACCGCGACTGTTAAAGGCGAACAAACGTTTCAAATTTTACCAAACGGACTCGTGTATCTCTATCACGGTTCATCTATTGAAGCGATCTCGCGTCCCCGATTTCAGTATCAGGGAACTAGCGGCTGGAATGATTTTGCAATCACCAACGCCTCGCAAGGAACGCAGACAACTGGCGCTACCGCAACGCATCTTATCCAATATACAACGTCCGAAGGAGATATTATCACCTTGAAGTATGATTTCGGACTTCAAAATAATCAGATTTTCAAAAAACAAACATGGACGATTTCCGGCGACAAAACCGTGCGCGTTTTATGGGAGACGTTGTTTCGCGCCGGTTCTTTTGCCCAGAAAGAGCTCGCGGTTTCTACCCTAAATGAGAGCGGATCCCGCACACGGCTCTACGGCGACATTGTGATTGACACGTCTGACTATAAAGGAAACGTCGCGATTGAAGAGGACAAACCGGCAAATATTGTCCGCGTGTATTTTGAAAAAGACGGGGCGCAAGCGCCGCTTACGATTGATCCCAGTTTTTCGGTTGTAACAGGAGATCAGTTTATTGAAGTTGTGACGCCGGATTTCCAGTCGCCGGGTTCAGCGACGGGTTGGAAAATTCGCTTTAATCGCTTAAAAGGCGGCGGCATAGATCAGTATTTTAGCAATTCCCTGAACAATGGGGGAACAAATATCTCTTCATCAACAAAGCCTATTTTCAACATCGTATATACGAGCAACATTTTCAAAGATCTTTCACAAACGCAAGCGTACAGTATGCAGGTGATTGAGCGTGGCGCAACTCGTTTGCGGGTGCGGGCGCTCGCAAATCTCGGAAACGATGCGCTCACTATAACATATACAGTTTATTTAGCCGGGCAGATTTTTATAGACATTCAGAACGTTCTTGAAGACGGCTCTATTGCCGGGCAAAACGGCGTGTTTCAACTCAATCAATCTTATGCGGGGTACCAGCAAGGATACGACATAACCGACGCCGCGCATAATGCGGTTGCGATAGACTCCATAGAAGCCGACACCGCGCTTGTTCCGTTTGTCGCAAGCGATGTCGCCGGAGTTGCGACCAATGTAAGTGAAGAAGAAGAGGATTATATTCAGGTTGCGCTCGGCACCGCGATAAACGCGATGTACGCAAACGGAAACACCGCGACGAACCAGTTTCTCTTGTCGCTCACCCCTCCTTACGAAGGAGGGGCTGGGGGAGGTTTAGCTTTAGCCGCCCTCGCCGCCGACTACCAATCCCCGGACTCCCTTACACCATTCACCATCGGCGCGTATCAAGGGTATAACAATAAAGAAGGCGCGTATGAGATGACGGCAATAGAAGATAAAATTAAGTTTCAGATGAATGGGGCTGATACGCCGCGTTTTTACCCGATTTTTAAGATTGCCAATTGGCAGAACGCGAACCTCGCCGCTGTGTACGCGGAACTTGACAACGGAGAAATTAAGCAGGATTTGGATTATATTCTCACTTTTGTAAACGGAGACCCAAACACGCACACGTTAATTTTCCAATATCTTGAGCCCTTAACCGACGCGCGGACGTTTTACATAGACCCGACATGCACGTCAAACGCGACCGGAAACTGGTCAGCGGCCGGCACATGGCAGAGCTGTGATCCGAATACCACTGACAGTGTAACGATAGCAAGCGGGCATGTTGTAACGATGAATCAGGACGTAACCGTTGACACTATTTATATCCAGCAGGGAACATTGAAGTTTGATACTACTGCGCGGACGCTTACAGTTAATGAGGACGGGGTAAGCAATACCGGGTTAATTCAGGTGGGCAATGCGGCCGGAAGTAACGATGCTACTTTTGAGTGCACTGGGCCAACAAGCGGCGTGCATACCATTAAGCTCGTTACTAACGCCGGCACCAACCCAAGCGTCGGCATAGAAGTTGAAACCGACGGACTTTTGAATATCCAAGGCACATCGTCTGCAAACCAAAACTGCGTTGTTAAAAACGACGGCGTAACCACCGACGGCACCAAAAACGGCTACATCTACCTCAAAGACGGCTCCGAGACGCTTATTAAAAACGCGGAGATTTCTTATTTAGGGACAAACGCAACTACAAAATACGGAATATCCGCGGTGGACGTTGACGGCAACACGAGCGGAGAAGGTTTGATTATTGAGGGTTCGAACGTTCACAATAACTACATCGGGCTTGCATTTGAAAGCGGGAGCACATATCTTGCCGCCAACCGCAATGTGTTTCGTTTAAGTTCCGACGACGCTATTAAAAGCCTTGCCACAACAGATGATTTTAATATAATCACAAATAACGATATTTACTCAAACACAGGAGATGGAATAGACGTAGCCGGGGATGCTTGGACAATGTATGGAAATGCCGTTAATGGAAACGTGATCGGGATTGCTGTGTCAGGCGGCCCGAACTATATTTATAATAATACACTTAATGGCAACTCAAACGACGGCATAGCAGTAACTGGCGGAACCGGCACAGTGATTAAGAATAATCTTATTACGATTAACAGCGCTGAAGGAATTGATAACGACGGCACTTCAACAACAATCTCCACAAATTACTATTACAATAATACAACCGCTACCTGCACAACCGCAGGCGCCGCGTGCGGAGACACAACCGCAACAGGCTCCGGCACAATTCCAAACTACGTCTCCACAACTGGCGGGAATGCAGATTTTCTCTACGTCTCCTCGGACTCCGCCGCGCTTGGGCCCGGGCTAAACATTTTTGCAGACACAGCGCCAGGCACAGTAAACGTGGGCGGACGGCTTGATTACGTTAAAAACACAACCGACAACGAAGAGTTTAACTGGCTCCAGCAGGCGCACGACGATTCCTCGCTTGGCGCAGGGGATACGGTTACCGCGTATGCGGTGAATGTCGCCTCGGACACCGTCGCGGGAAATATAACAGAAGTCAGCTCCATCGCCTCCACATATTACACAGTAAGATTTGACGTCGCCGAGGCCACGGTTGTCGCAGACAACGACCACGAAGGATTTTACGCCTACTTCACTTCCGGCGCAAATCGCGGCAGGTATTACCTCATAACCGACTCCGATGAAAACACCACCGACACCCTCACTGTTTTAAGCGAACAAGCCGCAACCACCTTCACCGCCGGCGACGGGTTTACGGTGGTGGATCGGGTGTATGCGAGGGCGGGAGGGGGCGCAAACTGTACCGGGAATACCGCAAATCTGTGTCTTCTCGCAGACGGCGGAGCGTCTACGCTAATTACCTGGAATACAAATGGCACAGTTATTGTTGACGCTCAAAATACACGCACATACGGGATATACTTAAACCGTTCTAACCATGTGCGGCTTGATGGATTTATTGTTCAAAATGCTGTTACTCATGGTATTAGCGGAAATACAGCCACAACCCCTGTACACCTTGCGAATATTGTGGCCGCTTATAACACGAGGGACGGTGTTAGTGTTAGTTGGAATGGGTGGGTGATGAGCGATACGATAACTTTCAGCAATGGATGGGCGGGCATAGGAAGCGCGGCGGGCGACTTTGACAGTTCGTATGTTATCAACCCAGTGAGTTTTCGTAATTCACAAAATGGAATTTCCAACGGACAGGGACCGAATAACACAGTGGTCGGAGCAAAGTTGTTCGGCAATACTTCAAATGGGTGGATTGTTGATAAAAATTCAGGCGGAACCAGTATAAAGAACTCATTCGTATTCTCAAACCCCAATAACATTAAATTTTCTGATTGGGCGAGCAACACAAACAATAAAGTTGTCAATAATACGGTTGTTGGCGGGGCGACTGACGGTATTTTCATTGTCGCCTCAATGCCCGCGGCAGTAATACGGAATAATGTCATTGCGTATAATGCCCAAGATGGGTTGGATGATGATAGCGGAGCTACTTCGGAGACATACAATTATTTCTATGGCAATGGGGAGAACATAGATGGAGGCGGCGCCATAGGCACTGGGTCTCTTTCCGTCACCGACCCCGGGTTTTACAGCGAGGTGTCTGCTGTTGTGCTTGCCGCCGGGGCAACCACGACTACGGTTGATGTAACCGGCACGCAGGCGTGGACGGAAAACCAGTGGGTTGGAGCGGGGCTGACATTCACCGGCGGGAGTTGCAACATCGCGGCAAACACCTGGTTTGGGATTACATCAAATTCCAAAGAGATGCTGTTTTTCGCTCCAGCCGCATCAGCCGTGCCAAACACAAGTTGTACAGGAGTAATTACAAACTTCTACATCGCAAACACCACCTCCGCGACCACGCCCTTAGGCCAAGGCGCACGCCACGACGGCGCAACCGAGCCCGGCACCGTAAACATGGGCGCGCGGCTGGGGTATGTATTAAATGACGACCAAGCAAGCGCCGACATCAAGCACAATTGGTTACAAGACGCCCACGACCACGCGAATGTAAACGCCGGAGATACGATCACAACTTACACGGTAAACGAGGTTTCAGACACGCTCGGCTCAACCCTTACCGACAACGGGCCCTATCTTACTCTTGACGCCGCAACCTCAACAACCATTGCCGCGGCAGACGATTACATCGGCTTTTATATGTACATGACCTCTGGAACAAACAGAGGAAAGTATTATCTGATAATTGATTCCACGACAGGTACCCCCGACACAATCTCCATCGCCGCGACCGACGGCACCTCGCTTAACACGACCGGCTTCAACCCCGGCGATGGGTTTACGATTGTGGATCGGGTGTATGCGAGGGATTCTGGCGAGTCAACAAACTGTACCGGAACCGAGAATTTATGTCTTTCAAAAGCAGGCAACTCAAACGGCACTGCGCCTATTACATGGACTACTTCTGGCGCTGTGGTTATTGATTCTGCCGGAGTGCGAAGTTACAGCATAGATATTGCCGGCGCGGACTACAATATAGTAAACGGTTTTACGGTTATCGGCGGACTTTTAGACGGCATTCGGCTTACGAATGTAAACAACAGCAGGTATGCTAATTTAACCGTTGCGAGAAATACTGGAATGGGCATTAACGACGGCGCGGGCAATCAAGATAATTTATTTGAAACAAACACGGTATTTTCAAACACAAGCCATGGAATAGGCGGTATCAATCAATCTTTTGTAAACGGCAATACGGTGTACGGAAACTCTGGACGGGGGATTGATGTAAGTGGGACGAGCGCGGTGTATAATAATAATCTTTACGCAAACGCGGATAGCGTATTTATGGCCGGCGCGGACAACACGATTCGCGGAAATAAGATTTTGCGAGACACGCAAAGCGGAATAGTTTTTTCAGGGAGCGCAACATCAAGCGCTATTACGAATAACCTTTTGCTTGCTAATACCACAAACGGAATTGCCGCAAGTTCGTATTCCGGAAGCAATAATGCTATTCGCAATAATATCATCACCAATACCGGTACGGGCATCAATCTATCCCTTCACGCGACCGATGTTTCTAATTTTAATTATTTTTACAGTAATACAACGAATGTTGTCGGCGGTGAAGGGGCGCAATCACTTCCCGCAAGCGGCGGGGCTGGAGGAACTGATCCGAATTATAGTTTTGATGTTTCCGCGACAAATGTTACCGCGGGGTCAACCGGTGAGATAGATTTAACAGGCACTCAAAACTGGACTGCCAATCAATGGGCAGGGTATGGTTTAACTTTTATTGACGGCACGAGCGTGTGCGATTCAGATGTCAAAAATAAATGGTTTGGCATTACCGCAAACGGAGCCGAATGGATTGCGTACTCGCCAACGCCTGCTGATGCTTCCACCATTACTAATTGCGCGGCAAAGATTACTAATTTTGCGCTTCCTTCCGTCTCTACCACCACGCCTTTGGGGGGCGGGGCAAACCATGCGGGCACAGCGGCGAAAGTGAATATGGGGACGCGGCTTGAGTATGTTGAGAACAGCGACGGCACGCGAAATAACGGAATTCAAAACGCCAATGACGCGGGCGCGACAGGCGCGGGAGACACCTTAACCGTGTACGCGGTTGACGAAGTAACAAGCGGCACGGTTTTTTCCGCCGCGGACAGCGGGCCTTATGTTACCCTTACGCTCTCAACAGACAGCATCGCCGCAAACGATGACTATATCGGCATGTATATGTATATGACGAGCGGCACAAATGCGAGCAAGTACTATCTGATCATTGATTCGGCAACAGTTGCAGGACCAGCCGACACAATCGCAATTAACACTTCTGCAACTACCGGCTTTGCCGCAAGCGATACGTTTAATATAATAGACCGCGTGTACAGCACAACCGGCTATACGTCTGGCGCCACAACAGCAAACGCGCGTTTCACCAAAGACGGCTCATCTGGAAGCCCAATCACATGGAATGCGGTTGCAAGTAACACAGTTTTGATAGACGCATCAGGGAAGACATACGGTTTTTACGGCGATACAGACGGTACAAACGGGCTAAAATATAACAATTTTCAGACCGCCGGCACATTCACTTTCTTAAACGTCTCAAACGGCGCGAACCTGTATCAAGGCGGATTTGGGTTTAATACCACGAGCGTTGTTCACGATCACATTAACTGGGGAGGCGCAACTGACGCAAGCACTATTTTTACAGGCCAGTATATTTCAAAAATAATTGATATGACGCAGGCGGATCCGGTGTATGGAAATTTGGTGTGGACGCAGAACGCAACAGCCGGCACGAGCGACGTTGTTATGCATACAAGAAGTACGGACACCGCAAACGGAAGCGACATCGGCACAAAAACGTTTGTAGGTCCTGACGGAACCGCAAACACTTCGTATTCCACCGAAACCGGCGAGGCCATCGCGGATGCGCATAACACGCATCAATATTTCCAGTATCGCGCCACACTCACCACAACCTCAAGCAATACGCTTCCGGAACTCACCTCGACAAGCGTGAGCCAGGAAGCAGAATTAACATCCTCTCCTTTTAACACGCAGGCCGCGGAAACATTGTTTAACGATGTTGTCTGGACAGAATCCGACGGCGCAAGCGGCACCATTCCATCCGGCACAGACGTTCGCATTCAGGTTCGTAGCGCGCCGGATTCAAGCGGGGCCCCTGGCACATGGACATCGTGGTGCGGGCCAAACGACGGAGTCTCGGGAAGCTGTACTTCAACAACTTACTTTACGGACTCAACCGGCGCGACCGAGGCACTTGACGATATTTTGATTGACGCGACAAGCGATCAGTGGATTCAGTATAAAATTTTATTTATCCAGCCCTCAACAAATAAGCCATATTTGAATGATATTACCTTGCAATACGTTGTAAACACCGCTCCAACGGTCAGTGTTACGTCCGCCTCGCAAGGATCGGACGGCGTCGTAACGGTTGCGTATTCGCTTTCTGACTCGGAAGAGCAGGGAGAGGACGGAGCCGTTGTTGCGGGGCTGTACTATGAACGCGCTGTTACAATCGCAGAGGATTTGGATATTTCGGAAACCGATATTGATGTATCAAGCGCATCAACGCTTCCCGCAAGCGGGACGATTTTGGTTGACAATGAAATTATTTCTTACACCGGAAAGAGCGGAAATACGCTCACAGGCGGCACACGCGCCGCAGAGTCGTCAAAGGCGGCTGTCCACTCAAACGGAGCGAACGTGTGGGTGAAGGCGGTAACGGTTTCTGGAAACGTTGGCACAATTACCGGCGTTAACGGAACTCCTTCAGCGAAAAGTGTGACATGGACCGCGAATACCGATATAGACGGCGTGTACGATGCGACGTTTTCAATCCGCGTTGCCGGAAACGACGGAAACGCGGCAAATCAAGTTGGATACGCAACGTCCTCTGATTTCGTGCTGGATACAAAGGATCCGATTGTTGATACGTTCACGGTTGACGCAAGCGCAAATTCCGGCTCAACTGATGTTACCGCAACGCTTACCATTACAAAAACCGATGATTCAACCGCGACTATGAGCATTGCAAATGATTCAGGGTCAGTCGGGACAACGTACAGCGCCTTTGCGTCTCCGACCACCTGGTCGCTTGACACAATAACAAGTACGCAAAAAACAGTGTATCTTAAACTCAAAGACGCGAAAGGCAATACATCTACGACCGCAAGCGCGAAAACTCCGGTAACGCCCACTAGTTTGAGTGTTGTTGATACCTCAAACGTCGGCACCGGCGACTATCGTCTGTTCCTCTCGTGGAAAAAAGCCGAAGCGACTGACGTTCCGGCGTTTTCTTCATACAAAGTGTACCGCAAAACCGGAAGCGGCGGCGCTTATTCCGGCTCCGGCGTTTTTACGCTTGTGTCAACAATCAGCGCTATTAACACAAACTACTTTATCAATACAAACATTGACGGGACCAATCCGATTACGCAAGATACGCAATACGATTATTTTGTGATAACGCAATCCACTGACGGAAACATTTCATACAGGTCAGGCGGCATCTGCGGTATACCAAACGGAGCGGCCGATTGCGCTGAAGGAGGCGGAGGCGACGACACAACAGCTCCGACTATCATATTTACAGAAACGAGCGGAGAAGGAACGCCATCTAATTCGCGCGTTACAATTACCTTCCAGACTTATGATTTGCCCGCGGCGCCAGGCACAATTCGCGACGCGAAAATTGATTACGGCACATCAAGCGGCGTGTTTACGCTTTCGCAGGGCATCCCGACAGCAACCAGCGGCACAAGCGCGTCCGCCCCGGCAACGCGCGCCGTTACTCTTGAAGGGCTCTCCGGAAGCACGACGTATTATTACCGTATCAACGCGCGAGACGCCGCGGGAAATATCGGAACAGACGACAACAGCGGAGCCGGCTATACGTTTACAACAACAAACGAGCCCGGATCAATCATTTCAAATGTGCAGTCAATTCTTATTAATTCCACAACGATTAAAATTACATGGACAACAGACAAAGTCGCAAGTTCGCAGGTTGTATACGCGACAAACTCCGGGCTTACCGGATCAACTAGTTTTCCGGTTTCCCCGAGCGATTCAGACACCAATCATGAAGTGCAGATTACTGGCTTGACGGCCGGGACAACGTATTATTATAAAGCGAGGTCGGTTGACGCAAACAACAACACCAGCGACAGCGCGGTGTACAGTTTCACAACAGCGGACACGGCGGCGCCTGCAATATCTCAAGTTGCCGCAACAAACGTTACCCACAGTTCCGCGACCATTACCTTTACCACAGACGAAGTAGCCTCGTCTTCGGTGAATTATGGGACAAGCGTGAGTTACGGGCAGACATCGTCCAATGGAAATTTTAACACGACTCACCTCTTTAACATCACCGGCCTTTCGCCCGAGACAGTTTATTATTATAAAGTAAACGCGACAGATGCTTTAAGTAATGCGGCAACAAACGACAACAGCGGAGCCGGCTACACGTTTACAACAGTTTCTGCGCCAAACGCGGTGATCAGTAATGTCCTCGCGACAACTGTTTCAACAACCGCCGTTAACATCACGTGGAGTACAACGATAGCCGCGACAAGCCAAGTTGAATACGGCACATCAAGCGTTTTAACAGGCTCAACAAATCAGCCGGCGTCCCCAATCAATTCCGCGACAAGCCATACGATTAGTTTGTCCGGGCTTGCGGAGGCGACGCGATATTATTACCGCGCCATTTCAGGTTCAAACCAGTCGCCGATCTATAACTTTTTAACAGGCGACACAACAGCGCCGGCAATTTCAAACATAAGTTCCGTGTACAACGACAAAACCGCAGTCATCTCATGGATCACGAGCGAATCTGCGACAAGCCAAGTTGAATACGGAATAACAGACGCTTATGGCTCGTCAACCGCGCTTGACAGTTTGCTCACAGCGTCTCACGCGGTTACGCTCATTTCTCTCACTCCGGCGACAACATATTATTATCGCGTAAAAAGTCAGGACGGTTTGCAGAACGCCTCTGTAAGCGCCGTTCAGTCCTTCACCACAAACGCTGGAGTGAACGCCGGGACGACATCTGAAGACGCCGCGGCTCCGACAATCACCAATATCACGACACTTATGAGCGACGTTTCGGCGATCGTATCATGGACGACAAATAAAGACACGACAACACAGGTTGAATATGGCGCGTCAAATGCTTATGGGACTAGTTCAGCTTTGCAGGTCGCAAGCACAAAAGATCACATTGCGCGCCTCGCTGATCTCGTTCCCTCAACAACCTATCACTTCCGCGTGAAGAGTCAGGATTCAATCGGGAATTTGGCGATGAGCGCTGATCAAACCTTCACCACGAACGCCGGCAAATTTAAGTACGAAACACAAACAACCGGCGGAGGAGGATCAGCGACGATCATTATTGACAAGCGCGATTCAACGCCGGCCGCGATCACAAATTTTTCAATCACAGACGTCGGGGAAGATGGCGCGAGTTTTAGCTGGGGCACAAACGAACCGTCCGTAACTCTTGTCGGGTACGGCAAGAAATCAATCAACGATGTTGCCGGCAAAAAAGAATCTATTGAGAGCCCGGTTACGAGCCATACTCTTCAACTAACACAGCTTTCCTCTGGAACAGAGTATCGCGTTCAGCCTTTTGCGATTGATGCCGGAGGAAACGTTACCCAGGGCGCAATTCTCACATTCGCGACAAAAGGAGAAAAATCGCCCGAAGTTATTGAAGAGGAAAAGAAAGAGGAGGAAGAAAAAGCGGAAGAAGAAAAGCCGATAGACATTATTGAAGAAGAAACAATCTCTGAAGAAGCTAAAGTTCTTCTGGCTGAAGAGTTTGACAAGTTCATCAAAAAACTTGAGGTGTATCTCGGCCCGCCTATTATTGTCGGCATCACAGTTTCAGACATCACAGACTCGTCAGTGGTTATAAGCTGGAAAACAACAGTTCCATCCGCGTCAATTCTTGATTACGGCGCAAAAGAAACATACGGAGAATTGGTGCGGCTTTTGCAATTTGATCAGGTGCACAAAGTTGAGCTCAAGGGTTTGCAAGAGAATACAGTGTATCATTACCGGATTAAAGGCGTTACCGAAAGCGGGCAACTAGTGGCAACGCAGGATTTGGTTTTCAAAACCAACGAGATCGGCAAAATTGCAAATTTTTCAGTCAATGATATTCAGGAACACTCTGTTATCGTGAGCTGGAAGAGCAATGTGCCGATTACAAGCGAGGTGGAATT
>MHJU01000037.1 GCA_001818155.1 Candidatus Jacksonbacteria bacterium RIFCSPLOWO2_02_FULL_44_20
GACACTTGGCTTGCTGTTTTGCACCAGCTCACAGCCGCGCGCGCCTTCAAAACAATCAAATTCTTTCCGTTGCCTTCCGCTTTTTGCATCTCGTCCTCTGCTTTCGTTTCCACGACATACATTTTATCTTTCGTTTTGATTATAAAGTCGGGAAAATAGTCGTGCTTGATTCCGTCTTTATCGCGATATGAAATGTTGAGAGGGTGTTTCCTCTCTTGAATTTTGCCAAATGCTTCTACCTCGGCGGACTTGTCCAAAGTTTCCTCCATAAATTTTTTCTCAAATCCTTCCCCGCAGCGCGAATATGCGGAAAGCGGATAGATGCACCGCTCTACCGGCACGGCAAAGCTTGAGCGCACATAAATCTTTTTTGCATCGCTCAATTTGCCGATTCTTCCGGTTTTCACCTCGTATTGAATCGCGCCTAATCCGTCCAACAGCGCCCGCTTGACGCTTCCGACGACGAAATCAAAGAGCGGCGTATAATTCAAGACCGTATAATTTTCCGCTTTCTGAAAATCAATCTCGCCGCCGAATAAATAATTGCTGACATACCCATCAATAATTCCCGTGATATCGGACATATATCCGGTGAGAATATGCGCGCCTTTATCGGAAGCAACGGCAATCGTTGCTTGGCGCAAAAAATGGGAATAGTCAAAATACTTATTGTCCAGCTTCCATGTTTTGATTTTTCCCCCTGTTTCGACGTTCGTTTCTGTGATAGCGATTTGAGAAAGTTGTTTTTTAAGCGTTTCAAATGGAATGGGATACTTCGGAAGCCCAGCAATATCTATGGCTGAAAAATCAAACTTCGGCGATTGTTCGTATACTTGTATCGGCCAAGAAAGATCATAGTTCTTGATTCTCTCTGGCGTGGCTTCCGACAAAACCAAGTCGCCGGTCGCCTCCGCGCCGGAAGAATCGCCAATGCCAATAGCATATCCCTGCTTCTGCAGTTCCTCATAAAATTTCCTAAATTCTGGATGCTCAACGACGAAAAGAAAGTCCAAAGAATTTTTCGGTAGCCGTTTAGCCATCACATCTTCCCGCGCCTCGCGCTTCAAGTCCGCAAGTTCGGGATATTTATATTCCGGAAACATCAGCCGAACTCCGCGCCCGACAATTTGCTCTAAGAGGAGATCAGCTTTCGCGCTTCGCAATACCACGACCACCGCCACATTTTGCGTGTCAAAGCCCTCGCGCAACATCAAAACGCTCACCACAACGCGGATCGGGTTTATTTCCTCTGATTCATCTAAAGTTTCTAATGGCCGCCTATATACATCCCATTCTTTTTCACTCATTCCTTTTTTACCGGTTTTATCACCTGAATGTATCACCAGAATCTGATTGCTGTAGTTTCTGCCTCGCTCGTCAATTCTCTCCGCTAAATGCTCCGCCACCAAATCAGCTACCTCGGTGTTTTCCGCAAGCACAAAAAGCACCGGCTTTTTATCCAGTCCTTTTTTACGAAATTCATCGGCGATTTGTTCCAGTTTGCTTTTGCCGATATCTAAAAGTATCTTCTGCTCTGCTGATAGTCCGGCGATCTTCCCACGCGCGTGGTCATCATCCGGTTTTTCTCGTTCAGCGGTTGGTTTCAGCTCTTTTAACTTTTCGCCCGCAAACGACTGGCGCTCTTCCAAAAATATCTGCTTCACAAGCAATTCGCCCATTGCTTGCACAAGAGTAAAATCATAGACGATGTGCGGGAAATACTCTTTTTTCTCCCCGCTTCCGTAAAATGGCGTAGCGGAAAAATCAATTTGCAAAAACACGCCTTTCTCGCCGCCGCGCTTTTCCGCCATTCGGTTATATAGAACAGTTAAAAATTTCCGCCAGACCAATTCCTCGCCTTTGGCGGTTTTGGCGCCATGGACATGGTGCGCCTCGTCGTTGAAAATAATCAAATCCGGATACTCGCTCATAAAATCGGCGATAATTTCGCCGCGTGGCTGTTCCTCTACATCGGCGCCGGTCAGCTGGTCCCACAAGTTGCTTCCCTCGTTCAGCCGAAACTGTTGCCAGTTGGTGATATACACAAACGGCTCGTCCGGGGGCGTAAGATTGGAACGAATATCCGCCGGCTCAAGGACTTGCAAATGGAAGCGATTGCGAAACCGCTCGCCCTCCGGCATAAAAAGCGGCCGTTCAAAATCCGATTTGGATTTATCGCGGTTGCCGGTTTTTGGGTCGTGCTTTCCCAAAAACATATCCAGCAGACGATTCAATACTTCGTGTCCTGGCACCACGAGCAAAAAATGCGTAGAGTATTTGCCAGACCGTTCATTGTTTAAGGCGTTGAAATACTGCCAGACCAAAAGCGCGGCAAGTACCCATGTCTTACCTGTGCCGGTTGCCATTTTGAGGCAGTATTTGGCAAACGGCAGACTCTCTACTTCGTCCGTTAGCGCGGCGCTTGCCGCAAGGGCCTCCGGCGCGAATTTTTCAAACGCTTGCTTTAATGTTTCAATCCCCAAAATTTCGTGGCAATAAATAATCGTCTCCACAGCGCGGCGCTGGCAGTCGTGAAATTTCTCGTCCGTTTCTCCGGCACGATTAAACCAATACGCCAGAAGTTCGTATGTCGTCTGCGTTACGCCCTGCCAGCCCTGATCCGCCCACGCCTTTACTTCGCCCTTGAGCGCCTCGGCAAGCGGCAGTTCGTTCAGCAGATTGTTGTGGATTTTTTTTGCCATAATATTTTTGATTTACTGGCCTCCTTGCAAATAAACCTTCTAAAAATGCCTAGAAACTGCCATTTTGCGGTTATTTGCTTTTGTCTCTTGCAAATAAACTTTTATCATCAGTCGCCGGCAAGCGATATATCGTATTGCGTTTTGCTCCAACCCTCGGAACAATCTTGGTCAAAAGCCCCTGTTTAGTCCATCGAGAAAGTAGCCTAGATACAACTGAAGTGTCTTGTATGTTCAGAATTTTTCTTGCCGCTTGATTATTGATATATTTATTTTGATTCAAATAATGCGAGATTTTATCCCATTCACTCGGAGTTTTTTCATTTAACAGAATCACTCTGACGGCATCCTGCAAACGAGGGTACGTCCAAAAAATCGGAGGATAAAGATTGGCTGTCATCATTGTTTGACGTATTGCCTTTACGCCTTCGTTTTGATCAAGATTTGGCGGATCAGGAAATTCACGTAGATGTTTCACTAACAGATCATTCCTATATCCATGTGCTCTCTCAACCCCAATGTTTGATGGAGTGATATTAAAAGGGAGAAGGCCCGGGCTTTCAATCTCAACGCGATCCTCAAAAACTCTTATTTCAATATCACGTTTAGTGTAATAATCACGATGTATAACTGCATTGGTTATAGCTTCTTTGATTGCTCTTTCGGGAATTTGATAAGTCGTCACAAAGCCAGATGGTACTCGAATGCCTGTGCGAAGCAGTGTTAAAACATACTCATGGGCATCCATAATTTGTTTAATCACCGGCGCGACTATATTTTTGGGCGTACCGATATAGTTTGGAGTCTCTCCTATTGTTTCTACTATCCCAGGATACTGAAACACGCGTACAGCCGCTTTTGTATCCATTAAATCGCTTGGATATTCCGCAAACAATAAAACCGCTGCCCTTGTGGGTAAAGTTTGCCCTCCTTTGCTTTTTCGAGCCAACCCTGTCTTTTCTAAAACAGTGCCAATGGGATCATCAGCAATTCCTCGCTTCTTACGCCAAACATCATAAAAATTTGTTTTGAGAAGTGAAAAGTCAACAGAGACCAGTTCTCTATCGGCGCGTTCAAAACCTTTTACATAGGCAAAATGAACGACCTCTTGAGGAAGTAATCTCTTGTTGCCTTGTTCCAAGCGCACATACACATGACCCTCGATTGACCTAAAACCATCACTAACTTTTGGCACAGCCAGAAGCCCAATCCTTACATTCTTATTTGTGACTTCAACAAGATCTGGTGGCCAAATGCTTGAGATGGGAGGTGAAATTTTCCTAACGGCTTTTCCAAGTTCATCATAAAACACCAGGTTTTCTTCTATACCAAAAATTCTATCAAGCCCTTTGAGAGTAGTTTTTTGAGGATCTTCAACCCCCAAAATTAATGTCCCGCCATCGGTATTTGCCATTGCAACGATTGACTGTAACGTTCTATCTATACTCTCGTTCCTACTTCCCAATCGCTTAAACTCCAAGGTGCGAGACTCGGAAGGAATATTGAGAATGTTTTTTATTAATTCTTCTTTTGTCATATTTTAACATCAATCGTCGCGGTCGCGTCATTGCCGAAAATATCCACCACGCGCACGGCAATCGTATGTTTGCCCGATTTTTCGTAAATGTGTTCCTTCTCGGTTGTTACTATTTTCGTTTTTCGCCCCAAGCCGCGCAAATCCTGCCACTGGCTTTTGAATGTCAGCCCGTCGTAATCCCAATCCACGGCCCAGTAGTCAATCAAAATAGCAAACTTGTCTTTGACGAGATGCAGTAATGCCTCACGGTCTTCATCCGCTTTCTTGCCGCTCCCGAGCGGAAAATCGTAGAGCACATATTTTTCAATGCCGATGGTAACCGAGCTTCCTTTAATCTCCGGCTTTTGCAATTTCAAATACGGCTTTTCTAAAAATTTCACTTTGTCCGAAAGCCGCTCAATGTCTTCTTCGGATTTTGCTTGTTTCAAGTATTCGTAAATGTCCGGTGGAATCTGGCGGCTTATAATTTCTGTTTTTATATCTTTACCGGCGGCTTTTATCCGCGTCTGCAAAAGCTCGTCATAATTGTATTCATAATCCCACGCCAAAATTACGAGCCGCTTATAGCCAGTGCCGTCAAGCGTCTGCGCTTCCGTCGCCAAGTCCTCAACCTTGTGCGCCGCCACCGCGCGGTCGGGATAGCCACAATAGACGAGTTCCAACATTCCATCTTCGGCTTTCCGTACGCCTAAATCTTTGCGATTCGTCATCGGCTCTGCGCCGTAAAGTTTCAAGATAATTTTCTGCATCTCGTAAATCCGCGCGCCGCCCAAATAAATCATCTCGCGCTGATAATTGCCGATGTTTTCAATAAGAAACGGCTTTGATTTTTGTTCCACCAGCCGCCCGCGTGTTACTTGTATGCCTACCTTTCCCAGCTCGCACCCAATCCATCGGCGATTGAGTTTCTCGGCGGTAGATATTGTTGTTCCCGAACCTACAAAGAAATCTGCGACAAGATCGTTATCGTTTGAAGATGCTTTAATAATTCTTTCAAGAAGTGGGCTTGGTTTTTGAGTATCGTATCCAACTAGCTCTTCTCTATATCTTTCTGTCGCCCAAATATCAATCCACCAGTCCTCAACTTGTTTGCCTTGTTCTTCAAGCTCTTTCACTGTTTCTAGATTTTCGCCTTCGCCGCCAAAAACTTGGCCAGTATTATGCAACCCACTCTTATGGGGAATATATTGTGGATTAAAAACATAATTATTTGTCTTGGAATACAGAAAAACTACATCATGCTTCCGCGTAAAATATCGCCCTGATTTTCTTGGTCCTGTATATGCCCAAACTATTTCATTCACAAAGTTCTCTTTTCCGAAAATTTCATCCATCATCACTTTCACATAATGCCCCACATGCCAATCAAGATGCACATAAATTGAGCCGTCTGGGGCAAGGAGACGCTTCATCAGTTGCAATCTAGGGTAGAGCATATCCAAATAGCTATCCGTGCCGCCAGCCCAGGTGTCTTTGTAGGCGAGCCGTTCTATCACCGAGGGCTCTTTGGTGATCTCAAAGTCTTGAGATTGCTTCGCTTCTTCGCTCGCAATGACAGAAGAAGAAAGTTTGATTTTATGCGAATAGTCCGCTTTGGAATCAAACGGCGGGTCAATGTAGATGAGGTTAATTTTACCTTCATAGCCCTGATTCAAAAGCGCATGCATGGCAAGCAGATTATCTCCCCAAATGAGGCGGTTCATTTTTTGCTTGTCTAATTCTTCTTCGCCAAAAAGTTTATCCTGAAAAGACATCGGCAATGTCCCTGCGGTTTCGGGATTCGGAATCACCACCTCTGCGGTCTGAAATTCAATGTCTTTGGGGTTAGACGCGCGGCGTGGCTTTGAATCCCACACAATCTTCGCCGAGTCTTTTTTGCGATGCATGCTGTTATTCATAATGTTTGTCTTACCACGCCATACTCCCCTAAATACCGCTTAATCGCGCCATACACCGGATCCAACTCATCCATATACTGCAACAGGTCGTAGACGGTAACAATGCTTTTCACAGGAACGCCAGTTGCTTTTGTAAATTCCGACATCGCGTCTTGTCCGTCTGTATCGTACTCGCATCGATCAAGGCCGACTATCAAACCTTTAATATCAACATTTGCCAATGCTTGTAAAAGCCTCACGGCTTCAAGTTTGGTTTCGCCTGTTGTTAAAACATCATCAACTAAAATAATTTTGTCTCCTTCACTGACATCAGATCCGAGAAGCGACGAGGCATCGGCATAAGTTTTTACATCCTTCCGATTTGAACTATATTTCTTTACAAGATTATGTTTTGCGTACAAAGACGAAACAAGCGAAACCGCAAGCGGAATCCCTTTGTATGCCGGGCCGAAAATAATATCAAAATCATCGCCCCACTCTGCAACAATTTTGTCCGCGTAAAATTCACCAATTCGCGCGAGTTCTCGCCCGGTATTTAATTGCCCAAGATTAAAAAAATACGGCGACACCCGGCCGCTTTTTAGCGTAAATTCCCGAAATACGAGCGATCCGGTTTCAAGGAGGAATGAAACAAACGAGTTGCCTTTTTCTTGATTATTCATAACCAACTTTTTCCAGCTCTACGCGCGCGCGAACTTCCATATGCGCTTTCTGAATGTCTTCAAGCAAAGCGCTTTCGTTAATAAAATTATGGCGGCGATCAGAGATAACGAAACGCCCGTCAATCATTAAGTCGCGCGCGCTCCGGCCTCCGTGCGAGATTATATTTCCAATAAGCGTCTTCGGATCGTTTGCGTCAAACGGCAAGAATCCGCGATCTTTTAATTTCCAAAACGCGATGTCCGCAGAAAATCCTGGCGCAATTCTTCCGAGAGTTGGTTCTTTGAGTATACGCGCTCCGTTTACTGTCATCATCTTAAACAACTCCTCGTAATACACTGTGTACTCCGGAAGATGCGTCATGCGAGTTTGAAAAGCTTCTGTTAAAAGATCAAGACGGCTTTTAGACACAACACTGTCTGTTCCAAGAGCGATGTAAGGCGCGCCGCCAAACGCGGCAAAAGTTGGATAATCAAAAACGCCGCTTTTATGAATGCTGTTTGATGTCGGAAGATGCACAATGCCGACACGAGCATTCACCAAAACTTCAATCTCCTTGTTTGTTACATGTAGAACATGCGATAACAAAGTTAATTCGTTCAAAAGCCCATATTTTTGAAGAAGCTTTGTTTCCCGCACTCCAAATTTGCGCACGCAATGCTCGGCAACTCCCTGGCTTTCGGCAAAGTGGATTGTAAGCAATATCCCATCCTCGGCTTGCGAACTTTTGATGCGGCGAAGGAGTTCTTCATCAACTTTAAATAAATAATGCAACGCGATTCCTCCTTTTGAAAGACGGCGCTTTTCAGCGCGAAAGTATGCAAGCGCCGTATCTAAACTGCTCTTTGGATTAGTGTTTGAAACCGCGCTCACGCAATTTATAATTCTTTGACCTGTAAGTTCTGCGGCCTCGTCAACTTCGTTAAATACAGCATTATGGTTTACAGTTGTCGTAATGCCTCCGCGCTGTTCTTCAGTAAGATCGCCAAGAATGGATGTGGCAAGCGCGCTTCCTGTAATATGTTTTTGCCAAAGCGGCATCTTTGCGATCGTTTCGTCAAGATGCTGTCCGTAATCAAGAAGCATTGCGGAACGCATGAGGTACATAGTCGGATGCGCGTGCGAGTTCACAAATCCTGGAGTAAGCACGACGCCTCCTCTCGCCCCGGCATCATAGATGAGATCAGGTGTTTCTTTTACAATACCATGCTTCTTGCCGCGAGCATATACGGCTAGAATTTCTCCGTTTTCAATATATACTGAAGCGTCAGCCGTCACATCTACCTCATCTCTTTCATTTGCGCTTATAAGATACGGCGCGTTTTTAATGAGTATGGAGCGCGGTTTTGCGCTGGCGATTTTATAATGATAGCGGCTTCTGTTATTTTCAGGTTTCATTTTTTGGATTTATGAGCTCGGTTGCGAGCTTTTGCTCTGGAGAAAGTCCGTTTAGTTCTCGGCGAGGCGTAACGTTCCATAGGCGAGTGAGTAAACTCAAAAGCGTTTCCGCCTCTATTTCTGATTCAAAATACGCGTGCTTAAAAATACGTGTAATAACCGGAAGAGGAGTGGTTGTTTCATTCATCCACTCTTCTAAAACTTCAATCGTGATTTCTTTCGGCAATTCATAATACTGAAGAGCAGAGGCAACCTTTTCCCTTAATTGCCCACGATCTTCGGTAAGAGGAATTAGTTTCTTGACAGACATAGATGTAAAATGTAAACTTCTTCTTGAAGTATTCTCGCGGGGTGGAGCAGAGGCAGCTCGCGTGGCTCATAACCACGAGGCCGTGGGTTCGAATCCCACCCCCGCTACCAAGTTCCAAATTTATCAACCAACACGATATTTTTATTCCGAAAAATTTCCTGTAAAAATTTATCGGCGATTTCACGGCGATACTCGTAGTCTGAAGCGGAAAGCACTGTGTAGCGAATCTCGTGCGCAACTGTTAAAGAAAAATTCTCAAGAATTTGGCGCAAGCGGTGAGTTTCAATATCCTTTCCCGCTATGAGCAGATCAGTTTGCGTATCAACTCCGGTGAAATTTCCAGTAAACACAAGCAGTTGTATATCTCCAACATCTTTCAGCGCCGTTGTAAGATCATTCTCAAGGAATACGCGTCCTTTCAAAAATAAATTCTGCAATTCTGGAAGTAAAAAAAACGTGTCATTTGTAAGATAAAATTTCTTTTTCAGTTTCCTTTCTGTCTTCAGAAGTCCGAAATGCTCTAAATTTTCAAGTTCACGACGTATAGAATTGATATACTGCCCTGTAATGCGCGATAGTTCTCGCACATAAAATCCCTTATCAGGATTCCTTAAAAAAATAGTAATCAACTGCACACGCGTTTTTGAACCAAAAATTTGTTCAAACATATTTGCCATTGTTACGCCCTATAACTATAATATAGAGAGCATAACAATAATTGTCAAACTCCATGAAATACTCTTCCGCCATACTTTT
Organism: Candidatus Jacksonbacteria bacterium RIFCSPLOWO2_02_FULL_44_20; assembly: GCA_001818155.1. Lineage (GTDB taxonomy): Bacteria > Patescibacteriota > Patescibacteriia > UBA9629 > UBA9629 > UBA9645. Next base: position 9,259 of record MHJU01000037.1, read on the forward strand.
AGAAAATGCTCACCAAACAGCGGGTGAGTTTTCTGTTCATATTTCAAAATACGATGAAAACTTAGGCGAGCTGACGATTCTTCTTGAAATCAGAGACGCCGGAGAAGAAACTAAAAAAATCATAAAACATATTATTGAGGACTCGGAATATCATTACTTTCACTCTATTGCCAGAGAACCGGAAAAAGCCCTGGAAGATGCTCTTCAGAAAGTAAATTTGGGCATTAGTGAAACTTTGAAACACACAAAAAATGACTGGCTTTCACACTCCTCGCTTCTTATTGCGGCATGTTGCAATGGAGAGGTACATTTTGCGAAAGTACATTCTATAAGCGCATTTTTGATTTCACGAGACAACGGATCTGATGAAATTATACAAATTACGGAAAATGCTTTAAGCGAAGCTGTTAACCCGGTGAAAGTATTCAGCAATATCTACAGCGGAACGCTCACCAAAGATTCTGCGATCCTTTTTGTTTCTGACAGTATCCTAGACTACGTCTCTCAAGAAAAATTACGAAAAATCTCGATAGATAACTCTCCTAAAGAAGCGATTTCCGAATTAAAAACTATCCTGAAAAAAGCTCCCGGGACAAAGATGTTTGGAGCAGTTATATGTAAAGCAGTTGATGATGAAGAGACTGTTCCTATACAGAAAGGTAAAGATGTAGTAAAGCATGAGCTAAGAACTATAAAACCTATTGCGCAATCTCTGAAAGTTGAAACTCCTGAAAAAGAGCCGGAGATTCAACATATTAAAAATATTGCCCATCTCTACCAAAAATCTGGGAAAAAACCTGGAAGCAGAGACGGAAAATCCTTTATGAACAAAAAAATTGTTCTTGCGATTGTGATCGCTCTCATTATTATTGTCGTAGGAGTAAAGCTTATCGGATTTCTTAAAACTGACAATAATCGCGATAATTCCGAAAAAAATCAAACACAGGTAGCAATTCAAACTTTTGAGGAAAATGTCGCTCTTATACAGGCAACGTTTATAGAAGCGCAAAATGATCTCATTGTTGACAAAAAAGAGGAAGCAAAGCAGTCTCTTCTTCAGATAAGCGCGCTTGTTTCCGCTCTTCCGGAAGACGCGCCGGAACATGCTCGCGAGAAGCGGTTACTTGAAAAAAAAGTGAAAACGCAAATTCTTCTTGCTGAAGGAGTCGGGCTGACGAATGCAACGCTTGTTGCGGAGCTAACCGGCATCTCTGCAACCGACATCATTCGCAAAGATGATGATTTTTTCTTAATTGACACGCTAAGCGGGGATTTCCACCACTTATCTGTTTCCTCGCCACAACCGATAAAATTAGATGTAACGACAGCAGGAGAGATAGGTAAAATAAGCCGCTCTATTGATGAAACCGGGGACGGCATTATTCTCTACCATGAACTTGGGACGCTAGCTGAATTGCAAATCCAGAAAAAAACTATTAAAGCATTGGAATGGAATCGCGGATGGAAAGGAGCGCCGCTTGCGTCTGAAATCTATCAAAATAAATTATATGTGGTGGCGCCAGAGAATAAAATCTTCAAATATTCAAGCTCAATCACCGGTTTCACGCAAGAAACTTCGTGGTTGAAAGAAGGCTCGGCTGTTTCACTTGACGACGCAACGGATCTCGCAATAGACAGCACTCTTTGGGTTTTGAAACAAAACGGCGAGATACTCAAATTTTTCAAAGGCGCGAGAGAGCCTTTTTCGTTCACAATTTCCCCGCCGCTTACGAAACCTGTCAAACTTTTCACTGATCTTGATCTTAAGTATCTGTATATTTTGGATGCTGGCACAAATCGTATTGTTATTCTCGAAAAAGACGGAGAGCTCTTAACTCAACTTACAGCCGAGGAATTCTCGCATGTCAAGGACTTTGCGGTTGATGAGGGAGAAAAGAAAATTTATGTTTTAGACCAAGGCGCGGTGTTTATGATAAAGTTTTAGCGCGTATACCCCTCGCAAAGTATATCATCATCAATCTGTGTGTAGCGCGCGTTTTTAAGCCGCATAGCACTCCTCATTGTTAAAATACCACGTCCGGAAATAGCTGAAACCGCTTTTTCATCCCCAAGAATTTTTGGCGCGATCGCCCAGTATATTTTATCAACCAGTCCTTCGCTTAAGAAAGAAGATGCAACACGCCCGCCTCCTTCAACAAAACAACTTATAATACCGTGATCGCGCATGCGTTCCATAAATTTTGGAAGATGCACAAAGCCGCGACGATCAGAAGCGCAAACCCACACAAATATCCCTTGTTTTTCAAGGGATTTTATTTTTTTCAGCGTAGCGCGTGAAGTTGTCGCAATAATAACATTTTTATCACGGAGAGCCTTTGCTTTAAGCGGCGAACGAAGTTTTGAATCCAGGATTATCCGCATTTGGTCTCGTTTCCCGAAACTCCGCGCTCCAAGATGAGGATCGTCTTTCAAAACAGTATTGACGCCGATAAGTATAGCCTGATGACGCGCTCGGAGTAACCGCGTGTGCGCGCGCATTTTTAGAGAGGTAATCCACTTTGAATCGCCGGCGCGCGTTGCAATTTTTCCGTCCAGAGTCGTCGCGAGTTTCAAAGCGATAAATGGGCGATGTTTTGCGTGAAATGTAACGAACTGTTCGTTTAAGAGGCGAGCTTCTTTTTGAAGAACTCCAACTGTTACTTTGATGCCGGAGCGCCGCAGAATTTCAATACCTTTGCCGTTCACTCGCGGGTTTGGATCCTTCATCGCCACAATGACTGTTTTAATCCCTGATGAAATGATCGCATCTGTGCACGGATGTACTCTTCCGATATAACAACAAGGTTCAAGATTGATATATAATTTTGAATGTTGAATGTTGACTTTGAATTTTCTTAATGCCTGTGCCTCTGCATGCTCCCCTCCTGCCATATTATGATACCCTTCTGCGATGATCTCCCCATTTCCATGAACTACAACAGCCCCAACATATGGGTTAGGATGCGGATTCCCCATTCCGGCAAGTTCCAAACAACGGCGGATATAATACTCGTGCGGTTTATTCATACGTTTTATCTACCTGCTTCTTTTTGAGATTTTTCATAGAGATGAACGAGGCGATGTTAAAATATCGCCTTTGCCTATATTTTTATTATGCACGAGAATAGGAACGTAATCAATAATAACAAAATAGGTGTTCGGAGAAGAAATTTTTGGATTATACACTTTGATTGGCATCTGGTGAGCAACCTCTTTGATGCTGGTAATTATTTCTCCAGTTTTATCGCCAGTTCAATAATTTTATTTTTGAGCAGTTCGCCGCTTTCATTCACCAGCCGCTCATCTTTGGCAAGCACTGTTTTTAATTGTTCCAAAGAGCTCTATTTTGAATCTTGACACATAGCCCAATAATGCGCTACACTAACCATATCACGAAGGGGAAACGACCTATGGGTTCCGTCCCCCTTTTTTATTTTGCCCGCAATTTTTTCCGGAGAGAATCCATGAAATCCATATATCTTCTAAACTTACCAAGGAGTCTTGAATAGCTTTTTCGGTTAGGAATAATAATCCTGCCTAGTTTACCCTTTTTCTCTAGGTATTCAATGAGACAGTGGAAATCTCCGTCTCCTGAAATAATAATGGCTGTATTGTAGTTTGGATACTCTATTGCGGATTGGCGTTGAGATAATCCCGCAAGGAGTGAAGCGCTTTTTGAGCAAACACGATAAACGCGACAACAAGCGCAAGGGGGATGAAAGCTATTACAATAAGAGCGAGTATGGTGTCCATCGTTTTAGATTAACCTATTGCCGCTGAAAAACCGAGGCTCAAGTAACTGATAATGGTCCAGATGATGAGTATAATGACTAAACCAGCAATTCCAATGATGAGATATTTTTTTGCCCTTGACGACGTTGGCGGTTTTTTGAAGGCGCGAGTTGCGAGAACTGCTGAAGAAATAATTGTTATAATGAGAAAGAGAATGCCCAGTCCAGACAAGAGCAAGTTTGCAACGGTTCGCACGGTGTCGCGTACGTCACTTGTTCTAACCCCAATGTTTCCTCCAAACGTTGTGCCCCTATCTTGGGCTTGGCCAAGCGAGCCAGAGGGCGCATAACCGCTTGGATCGCTGTATGTTTCTTGTACGGCACTGTCTTCGCTTCCAAATATCCCCTCATAACTTGCGCCTTCGGGAAGTTCAACCGGCACTTGCACGGTTTTTCCGGGCTGATCTGTTACCGGTTTTTCTTCAAACGCGACAAACGAGGTGTACTTGGTAACGATTGAGTAGGCAAGGGCGAGGTTGGTGATTTCTTCAACAGTTTGCGGATTTTCTCCGCGGTACATGGACGCTTCAAGCGATTTCACTTTTTGCCGCGCCCAGATGGAGGCGAGACCTTCGTTTTCAGTGTTTTGTTGTGGGAATGTTATCGCGCCATACACATCCTCTGGGTTTTCGCCAAGAAGTTGCGTTTCAAATGGTTCCCCTTGAATTTTGCCTTTAATCGTAATAAACCTGTATCCCGCAACCGTATATTTTCCGATGACATACAAAGGTTTAGCGGAAAAAATATCTTGAAGCGGGTTTGGGTATACTTCGCTCACGCCCTCGTCTCCCCAGTTTATCTCTATATCGGTTGCCACAGGATTCGCGATCCGTTCATAAAAATCGCGTATCACCTTGTCGCTGTCTTCTGTGAGGTTTAAGTAAAATGAAATGCCCTTCCCTTGCATCGCCATCTGTTCAATCAAAAAGCGATTTGGCGATGAGCCGATGCCAAAGCTGAAAAACCGCGCGTCGTTTTGATGGGCTTGGATTTCCGCAAGAATCGCGTCTTCGTTTCCAATGTATCCATCAGTAAGCATTACCACATAACGCAAACGGTTGTCGTCTTTTGGCAGTGCGTAGGCCGCTTTGACGCCCTTTAACATTTCGGTGCCTCCTCCTCCCTCAAGTTCGTTGATATAGCGCAAGCCTTTTTCTATGTTTTCCGGCGTGTTTGCAAGCGGAGTTTCAGAAAGCGCGCTTACTTCGTTTGAAAAGCTGAAAAGATAAAATGTGTCGTTGGGGTTTAAGTTTTTTATCGCGTAGCGCATTACCTGCTTTACGCGCGAAATAGGCTCGCCGTGCATGGAGCCGGAGCTGTCAACCACAAAAATCATTTCTTTTGGCGTGATCTCATCTTGCGTTGGCGTAAGTTGAGGTTGCGCGATAAGAACAAAGTAGCCGTGGTCTGAATCTGGTTTCTTGTGCGTAAGAAGCGTGAATTGCGGTTCATCTCCGCCGACATCGTATTCAAGAATAAAGTCTTTGTTTGGGATGGAGTCAAGAGCACTTAACTCTATATAACGCGCATAAACACTTCTGTTCACAGAACCAAAGTAATCAGTAACTTTTAAAATTTTATGATTTTTTGACCTAATATCGTTAATTGCAAAACCCGCGTCTATCTCCACCGCAAGCGAAATATCATGTCCTGATCGCTCGCCGGGTTTTAACACTGGCGGCGTAATGCTCTCGGCATCCGCCACTCCTCCAAACGGAATGTATCGCGGACCAACCGTCATCGGAAACACAAACGTGTATGTGCCGCGCTCGTATTCCAAAGTTTCAATGTATTGAATCGTGATGAAGATGGAATCTTCGGGCAAAATGTTTGCGACAGATTGAGTGAAGATGTTAGGACGTTCTTGTTCTAATAATCCCGCGCGCCTTCCGCTATCTTTCGCTTCCTCGTATAATTGCCGCGCTTCCTCGCGCTTTTTGATTTGCGCTTTTATCACGCGCTCGCCTATCTTCATCTCCATAGCGTCAACTGCCGCGTTTTGGGGAAGCGGGAAAGTGTACACCGCTTCTATCGGTTCAGTATACGGATTCACGAACTCTTGCGTTACAGTAACGCGCGAGATAAAGCCGGAAATTTCTGCGCGGACATCGGTGTGTTTCAAGGGAAATTCTTTGACACCCTCGCCTTCTTTTGTGATGACGTTTAGCGTTCCGCCCGGGAGCATGGAGGGGTCGTTTGTTTGAGCTGTTGACGTTTCACTGCTTAATTTATTCAAGTATTTAATATCCTCGCTTGCGTCCACGAGCTTTTTGGTGGGACCACACCCGCTTGTGATAAAATCCGAGACATCGTATTTTTGTGCATAAACCAAGTATCGTTCGCCTTTTTGGAAGGTATACCCACAATCAAATTCACCATCTCCTGTCCTTATGACTTGGCTTTGACCTTGGTTTATCCCTTTCCAATTTTGGAACACTTGAAGGAAAATAGTGGTTGCATAGGGGATTGGTGGAACCATCCCATCGTCGTCGTATTTGGTTTTGCTTACGGATGTTACTTCCCCAGAAAAAATAACGTCATACTCTTCCCACGCTTTCTCAACCATTTTTTGTGGATCTGGATCAGGAAAGGCACACAGGCACGCCTGTGCCTTTGGCGCAAAAGCGGCAAATTGCGCTACGGCAATAAAAGAGACAACGAGAAACGAGAGAGTTTTTTTGAGATTGGGCATAGAGTAAAAATTGTGGCAACGCGCCGTTAACTGGCAGGGTTGCCGCATTAATTTTCAATTATATTTTCCAAATCCACAAGCGTGGATATGTCCATTTGTACGCCTCACTTCATTTCTTTTACCGCAACCACTTGCATGTACTGTGGACCGTCATCTACCGGATAGCCTTCTTTGAGAGAGCCCTGCACCTCAACTTTTTTTCCATTGTAATCATCTAAAGTCACTGCATCGCTTGATAATGCTGGTGTAGGAGCGGTTATTTCGCGCGTTGTTTTTTGGAGCATGTAATTTTGATACGCAAAATATCCGCCGACGAGCGCGGAAAGGATGACAAGCGGTACTATCCATTGTAGTGGTTTTAAACGCAAACGATTAGATTGCGGTTTGTTAGGCTGTGAGATTAGAGTAGACATATAAATAGAATTCTAAATTTGAATCAATGGATTTGAGCTATCAATCAACTGCACAGGTGCGCCATATTTTAAACTGAACGATTGACGGGAAACTGATTTTTTTGACCATTTAATTTCATAGGCGTTTATTTTTGCACCCTCCTTAATAACTAAATCAACCTCGCCGCCGGTGCGCGCCCGCCAGAAATAAAGATTTTTTCTTTTGCCGATCAGCGCATTTTGCTTCCCAAACTCCGCAATTACCCAGTTCTCCCACAGAGCGCCTATATCTCCTCGCAAGGGATTTAGAGAAAATTCATTGATAAGGGCATTCCGAACGCCGGTATCCCAAAAATAAATTTTTTGGTTTTTGGCAATTTCCTTGCGCGAGTTGGTGCTGAATGCGGGAAGGCGGAAAATAACAAACGTTTGCTCCAAAAGATCAAGATACCGATCAACAGTAACCCTTGTTGTTTTAAGGTTTGACGCAAGCTCGCTTACTGATACTTCAGAGCCAACTTGGTGAGCCAAAAGCATGAGCAAATTTTTAATAAGATCAGGAGTTTTAACCAAACCAATTTGCAGGACATCTTTTAACAGATAGTCGGAAACAAGGTTTAATAGGTAGCCTTTTTTGTCGTCTGACGCAATCGCTTCCGGGTAACTTCCGAACACAATCGTTTGAATAAGCGTCTCTTGAATTTGGTTAGAAAAGTTTTGATAGAGCGCGCTTTTTGTAAATTCTGGTGAATACCATGATTGCGCTCCTAAAATTTCCTCAAAAATCAGCGGCGGTAAAAAAATTTTCACATTTCTGCCAGTTAAACTTTCCGCTGTTTGGTTTAGCAAATTTAAACTGGAAGATCCGAGCAGAATTATCTTAACTGGCAACTGCGCGTCATGCCAGCCCTTAACGATGCGGCCGGCGTCTGTTAATCTTTGAGCTTCATCAATGACTAAAAATTTTGGATTGCCGAAGTTTTTTAAAGCCTCTTTGGGTGCAAGAGAAGATGCGGACATTAACCGATTTTTATCTACTTCAATGTCTAAATTTAAAAATACTGCGTTTTCTTTAAGAATATGCTGAACAAGCGTTGTTTTGCCCACTTGCCGAGCACCCAACACAATGACAACCTTTGTCGTTGATAAGTCTTTTTGCAAGTATATTTCTGCTTTTCTTTGAATGTAGTTCATAGTTACAGTATACAATTTAACTATCTAAATTGTCAAGTGTACTATACAGGATAGATAAATATTAATGCAAAAGATGCCCCAGTTTATCGCGCTTAACGGAAAGATATTTCCTATTGTGCTCATTAGATTCAATTACAATCGGCACTCGGCGGACGATTTCCAAACCATACTGCTCCAATCCGACGATTTTTTTTGGATTATTCGTCATAAGCTCCATTTTTGAAACCCCAAGATCGCGCAAAATTTGCGTGCCGATGTGGTACACGCGCATATCCGGCTTATAGCCGAGCCTGATGTTTGCTTCTACTGTATCTAATCCACGCTCTTGAAGCGCGTAAGATTTGATTTTGTCGGTAAGGCCGATGTCGCGCCCTTCTTGGTTTAAGTACACAAGCACTCCTACCCCGCGCTTTGCTATTGTCTCAAGCGCAAAGTGGAGCTGACTGTCGCAATCACAGCGAAGGGAATGGAATACGTCTCCAGTCAAACATCGCGAATGCACACGGGTTAAAACAGGCGTATTGTTGTCAATGCTCCCCATTACAAGCGCAACGTGCTCCTTGCCTGTTATTCTTTCTTTATATATATGCACGATAAACTTTCCGAAACGAGTTGGAAGATGAGCTGACGCGGCGCGTTCAACCAATTTTTCATTGCATTTGCGATAATCTGCCAACTCCGCAATTGTTATGAGCGTAAGTCCATATTTGCGCGCGAAAGTTTTTAGATATTGACCTCGCGCAATAGCGCCGTCTTTTTTCAAAATTTCAACAAGCACAGCCACTCGCGGCGCGATGCCGGAAAGACGCACCAGATCAACAGCGGCTTCAGTATGTCCGTCCCTGGCGAGCACTCCCCAGTTGTCGGCAACAAGCGGCGTAATGTGGCCGGGGCGGACGAAATTATCGGCATTCACTTTTGGATTAGCGAGTTTCTGAATTGTACGCGTTCGCGCGACAAATGAAACGCCAGTTTTGTATTCGTCTAATTTCGGATTTCGGATTTCGGATTTCGGATTTTTGTAATCTACCGACACCATGAACTTACACTTCGTAAACTCGGTATTCAGATCATCCGGAACAATAGGCCATAAGTTTAACTTTTTTGCGCGCTCTTTTTCCATCGGAACGCATATCAGACCTCGGCCGCAATCGTGCATAAACGCAAATTTTTCCGGCGTTATAAATTTTGCCGCCATAATTAAATCCCCCTCGTTTTCTCGGGTTTCGTCGTCAACGACAATCACCATTTTGCCTTGTTTTATATCTTGAATCGCTTTTGTGATAGAAGGAAACATAATATAAAATTCAACTGATCTATTATAAAGATAATGATTTTACGTTATAAGAAACTACCTCGCAGTTGTTTCTGTTTTTGCAATTCGCGCTTATCCAGCCGATAATGTCGCCTCCGTACATCCAGCCTGAAAGTTCGCCCGCGTCTTTGTTTAACGAAAGTCCGTACGGCGTTCCGTCTTCCGCGTTTCCAGAGAGTTTGATCCAGCCGTCCCATGATCCGCTCGCCTGTTCTTCCGCGCTTTTTCCAGTGATCGCTCTTGCCCAGCCTGTGATCGGACGAACATCGTCTTTTTCATGTCCTTCAAGATAGGCGATTGAGTTGCCTTCGTGAATTGCGCCAGGGGGATTTTCAAAAAGGGCATTCACTTCGTCTTGCGTAAGCGCGGTGGAGTACACGCGGAGTTCGTCAATTGAGCCGTCAAGATGTACTATTGGCGTTGCTCTTGTTAAAGCTCCTAACGTAAATATGTCTGCCTGTGTTGCATCATCAAACCATTGCCCGCTGTTTGTTCCAGCTAAAGTGTTTAATGTCTTTTCTACAGCATCAATGTATAAACTCGTAGTTGAACTGTCTGAAGTAACAACAATATGATGCCAATTTGTGTCCGTAATTATATTACTCGCGGTTTCCAAAGTAAAAGTTCCTACACCGTTTACCAATAAAATAATTTGCAAAGTTTTATTTCCGTCTCCACGAAAATCCAGAAAAAATTCGTCATCAGTCGCTCCATTAACGTTTATACTCCATATTAGTTGTTCTGTTATCAATGTATCAAACTTCACCCACAAAGACACTGATCCTTGCGCGTCTTTGGCAAACGACGGCGAGGATTTGTGAACATAATCATCCACCCCATCAAAGTTTAATCCAGTCCCAGAGACGCCGGCGACAAAGTCGGAGTTTGTCTGATTTCCGACAAGAGTTCCGGTGTTTCCGTTTCCAGAGTCGTCTTTGACAGTTTTGCTTTGATTGATCTCTCC
>MHJU01000038.1 GCA_001818155.1 Candidatus Jacksonbacteria bacterium RIFCSPLOWO2_02_FULL_44_20
CACCCCCGTAATTTGTTTGCACAAATACGGGGTTTTTTCTTTTATATATGATCCAATATCAAACTTTGATGTAAGTAAAAATTGCTAATTGTTCCTCGTGGAACAATTCAAATCGTAAACATTTTCGTATACTCCATAATGCCAAAAATTGCGTCCCTAACTTCCTATCCCATTAAATTATGGCTCCGGGACCTGGATTCGAACCAAGATTACCAGGGCCAGAACCTGGCGTCCTACCATTAGACGATCCCGGAAAAACTATTATTAATACTTATTCGTTAAGACAAACGAATTGCGAAACTATATCACACTCCTTGCCTATCTTCAACCCCATTTGGTGGCTTTATAGAATAAGTAGAGAGCGGTTGCGCCGCCTTCCACGCCAAATTAAACAATACGCGCATGGTGTCCGCAATGGTTTGATCTTCAATGCGAACGACAAATAAGTTGAATTCGTGCAGACGAAACATGGCGCACACATTGCCATACAACATATTATCATTATGTATCAGTTCGCCGTCCGCGACGCGCATGCGGTATGTTGCCCCTGCGATTCTTAAAAAACTTCGCGCGATGCGCCGGGCTTCTTTTGTGTCCGCGATAATTTCGCGGACGGCAATGCCGCGCTCTTTTATTTTTTCCGCGATGTTAAGCGACGCGTGGGGAAATAATTTTTCCACCGTTACCAAGTTTGACCACGCGCAGAAACTATGCGCCTGCACAACTTCTTCATAAATGCGTTCAATTCCTACTTCGCCTTCCAGTATAACTACTTGCGGTTTCCCGGTTGAAGTTGCGCGGAGGGCCGCAAGTTCTGGCAAAGCAGTTTCAAGTTCAGCCATGTTTTTTCTCAAGCGCGCGATAAGCGTTGATGGATCCGTTGCGTGATAATACTGCCGTTTCCCAACAACCACCTTTTCAAGAAGCCCTCGCTTTAAAAGTTCGTCTATATACAAATACACCGTGGGGCGCTTGATCCCAGTTTTTTGCGCGATCTGCGCAACTGATGCACTGCCAAGCGACAAAGCCGCGAGATAGATTTTTGCGGCTTTGTCGTTTATTCCAAGTGATGAAAGTATGGCACTGTCCATGAAACCATGATAGCAAATATACAAATTTTGTCAATAATTCTGACGATATTTAACTACTCTAATGCCTTATTAAAGGCATTTTTTAGTTAAAATTTTATATCAATTGATATTATTATAGACAATCGGCAACAAAATAGTTATACTGTATTGTTTTAATAATACTCCCGCGATTAGTGGTGGGGTCATCATCATTCATGCGGGAAACATCATCTTTATGAAAAAAACATACATCATACTCGCGGTGATTATTGCGGGTTTCATCGGCATCTTTTTAGTCCTGTTCGGAATTTCCAACGCGCCTAAAACAAAAACATCGGCAGAACCCCTGCGGATTGGTGTTAATCCGTGGATCGGGCATGGTTTATATTATGTTGCAAAAGAAAAAGGCTTTTTTGAGAAAGAAAAACTTAATGTTGAGTTGATTCCGGTTGACGATCTTGGTATAGGCAGACAACTTATTGCCACAGATAAACTTGAAGCGCTCTCTATTACCCCAGAAACTGCCGCCATCCTTGGCGATGCGGCAATATCAGCTCAAGCGGTTGCAATGACCGATACAAGCGAGGGCGCGGATGGCATTATTGTTTCGCAAGACATCAAAGATATTGCAGACTTAAAAGGGAAAAGTGTCGCGTTTGAAATTGGCTCGCCTTCGCATTTTTTCTTATCGTATCTTTTAGATAAAAGGGGGTTGACGACAGATGATCTTACTGTGGTAAATACCATAGCGCCAGACGCGGGAGCGGCGTTTGTCGCTGGCAAGGTGGATGCCGCGGTAACATGGGAGCCGTGGCTTTCCAAAGCGTCGGAGCGGGAAGGCGGGCGATTGCTTGCAACCTCAAAAGAAACGCCGATTCTGCCGGCAATTCTCATCTTTAGAACAGAGGTAATACAGAAACGTCCGCAGGATATTCAAGCAGTTTTGCGCGCCTTGTTTGCGGCGCGGGAGTGGATTCTTGCCAATCAAGGCGAAGCGGTGGCGATTATTGCCAAAAACTTCGGAATTACAGATCAGGAAGTTACCGAACAGCTCCCTACATTCCGTTGGTTCAGCTACGAAGATAATGTGAGCGAATTTACCGAAGGAGGGTACTCCGCGCAAAATCTTATACAAACCGCCGGGGATTTGTGGCTGAAACTGGGGCTTATTAAAAACAAAATCAATGCCAAAAACCTTGTTGATTCATCGCTGATTAAAAATCTTTACAAATAAACAACAGGATATATGCGAGAAACAGAACTCACAAAACAATTAGAATATATTGACTACATTGAAGGCACAAAAAAAATTCTTGAACAAAGCAAGGCGGAAACCGCGCCGTATAAGGTAACCATTTTGGGGGAAAAATTTATTGTGTATCCGAATGTTTTTTCTCCAAAATACTTCAATGACACAGAACTGTTTGCCGAAAATTTGCCGATTAGAAAAGGAGAGGAACTGCTAGAAATCGGTCCGGGAACTGGAGCAATTTCAATAATTGCTGTTTATAAAGGCGCTCAAAAAGTTTTAGCGATTGATATTAACCCCGACGCCGTTTCAAATACGCAGGCGAACATTGCACTGCATCAGATGAAGGAGAAAATTGAGGTAAGGCAGGGAGATATTTTTGAACATCTTCAAACGGAAGAGAGATTTGACATCATTTTTTGGAATACGCCGTTTGGATTTATAGAAAATCAAGATATCTCTGATTTAGAAAAGGCAGTATATGATCCGGGTTATAAATCCACTGAAAGGTTCATAAGAGAAGCAAGGGAGCATTTGAAGGAAGGTGGCAGAATTTTAATCGGATTTAGCACAACATTAGGCAGATTAGATTTGCTTCAAAAATTTGCGGAAGACGCGGGATTGTCGTTAAAGCTGATATATGAAACGAAATCAGAAGAAACGCATCCTGTGAAGTTTGAGATATTTGAAGCTGTGTCAAACATATATGACCTTACAAAGACACAATAAGTTGTATAAAAGCATGTTGGCAATTTCTGGGCTTGTAAGCGTTCTTTTAGCATGGTCGCTTGTTACCTACACCGGTTTTATCAAGCCGTTTTTCCTGCCGACGCCAACATCGGTTGTATCCGCCGCAGTCTCGCTCTTTGTAAGCGGCGGCTTAATCGCTGATGCATCCGCAAGCGTCTCCAGAATTCTGCTCGGATTTCTTGTGTCTCTTGCGATCTCTCTGCCCATTGGCATTCTGCTTGGAGTTTCAAGAATGTTTGAGGCGTTTGTAAAACCGGTTATCGCGTTTGTGCGGTACATTCCTCCATCCGCGTTCATTCCGCTTGCGATTATCTGGTTTGGCATTGGCGACTCGCAAAAAATTGCCATACTTGTTATAGGCATTGCGCCGTATCTTGCGCTTCTTATTGCCGATGCCGCAATAAACACCCCTTTGGAATTGATAGACGCCGGCCGCGCATTGGGCGCAAACAGAATAAATACAATTTTTAAAGTAATCCTGCCAAGCTCGCTTCCGGGGATTTGGGACGCATGCCGGCTCATGATTGGCGCAGGATGGACATTTGTGATTATCGCGGAAATTGTCGGCGCTTCCTCTGGCTTGGGACACTTGATGATTGAATCGCAAAGATTTTTACGCACCGCAAACATCTTTGCCGCAATTATCATTATCGGATTTTTAGGACTTATAACTGATTACTTTTTTGAAATAACTTACAAGCTCCTGTTTCCATGGAGCGAAAAAACACATGCTGGAATTGAAACACATTACAAAAGTGTATAACACAGAACCCAGACATCTCGTGGAAGTAATTTCAGACCTTACGCTTTCTGTTGCTGATGGAGAATTTATCGCGCTTGTCGGCCCAAGCGGTTGCGGAAAAACAACGCTTTTAAAAATGGTTGCCGGGCTTGTTCCTCAAACAAGCGGTGAGATTTTTTTAGATAAACAAGCCGTTTCTAGTCCTGGCAAAGAGCGCGGCATTATATTTCAAAACTTTTCTCTTTTTCCATGGCTGACAGTGCGAGACAATATCGCGTTTGGTCTGAATCTATGCAAGATGGATAAACAAAAAAAAGAAACGGCTGTAAACCGCTACTTGCGCATAACCGGCTTGGAGAAGTTCGCCTCGTTTTATCCGCGAAATCTATCTGGGGGTATGCAACAACGCGTTGCGGTTGCGCGCACTCTTGCAAATAACCCGCGCCTTCTACTTATGGACGAACCCTTTGGATCGTTAGACGAGCAGACGAGATCCCTCATGCAAGAGTTTCTCATAGAGTTGTGGGAGAAAGAGAGAAAAACCGTCATTTTTGTTACCCATGATGTGCGCGAGGCGATATTCCTTGCTGATACCGTATACGTTACAACGCCGCGTCCTCTTGCAATCAAACAAAAATTTGCAATCCCTTTTGCGCGTCCGCGCTCTCACGCGCTGAAACTGACGAAAGAATTTTTTGACTGGGAGACGCGGGTTGCGCACGCGATTGCAACTGATTTTGGAGAATGATATAATAGAGACACAAAAATAAAATATCAAAAAAGGTTTAATCTATGCCACTTTTCGGGGCTCATGTTTCTATCGCCGGAGGTATTGATAAAGCGGCAGAGCGCGCTTACAAACATGGTTGCGAGGTGATGCAAATTTTTTTACAATCACCTCAAACCTTCAAGACTCCGCAAACAACGCCGGAACAGACGAAGAAATTTTTTGTTTCGCTTAAAAAATATGATATTCAGCGAGTATACGTTCACGCGCCTTATTTAATTAACCTCGCGTCTTCGAATAATAAAATCCGCTATGGTTCTATCGGTCTTATACGGAAAAATCTTGAACGCGCGAGCGGGCTTGGCTCCGTCGCGCTTATGACTCATATCGGAAGTTACGGCGGAGAAGATAAAGAAAAAGGCCTAAATACTGTTGTGCAATCGCTTACAAAAATTCTCAAAGGCTATGCCGGTTCATGCCAACTTTTGCTAGAACTGTCAGCTGGAAGCGGAAAAATAATTGGCTCGCAATTTGAGGAAATGAAAATTATTCTTGCGGCAATTCATGACTATCCCATTGGAATTTGCCTTGATACCGCGCATATTTTTGCTTCTGGCTACTCGCTTGATGGAGCGCTAAATATCAATCAAACACTTAAAGTATTTGATAAAAACATTGGCTTATCAAAGTTGAAAGTTATTCATTTAAATGATTCTTTAGTTCCTTTTGGGAGCAAAAAAGACCGCCATGCAGATATTGGAGACGGAAAAATTGGGCTCCAAAATTTCAAAGTTCTCATCAATCACCCAAAACTGCGCGCAATTGATATGATTCTTGAAACGCCTGGGGGTGTTGATCGGCGTTTACAAGATATGCGACTGCTAAAAACTTTTCGCGCATCAACGGTTGGTAAAAAAAGGGAATAGTTTTCCACATTGTTAAAAGTATAAAACGATGATATAATTTTACACAAAAGAAAAACAAAAACAAAAATAGAGCCGTCGTAAAATAATAAAAAATACAAAAAAATCTCTAAAAGTAAAATAAAAAAAGGCGACGGCTTTTCTTAATAGACGGCTCTAATTACTGTTAATAACTAAAAAGGACTTACATGTTTGTAATCAATGCGAAGAAATTTTTATAAAGCATGAGACCAAACACGTAGGTCCAATTAGAAAGGAGGTGATAAGCACTACATGAATATATTTCAAAGAATTCGGAAAAATGCCCGAGGCATTTCAATGCCGGAAGTAATGGCAAGCATAACTGTAATGGCGTTACTTGCCGGAACAGGGGTTACAAGCGCGGTCAATCAAATCAGTAAATCCAGAATTGTCGCAACGATGGATGAAATGAAAGCCATTTCCATCGCGCTTGATCAATATCAACAAGATAATTCTGGAGGCACAATCTCAACGATCACAACGCTTGTATCGTCCAATTATCTAACAGAAGGTTTTACCCATACACCGGACACTGATATGAAAACCGATTGGAAAGAGGATACGTGGGGGAACCTTTATCTGTTAAAGCCTCCATCTATTGATATTGACGGAGATTATCTGCGCGGTTCATTAGAATCAGCTGGGGCAGATGGCGTATTGGCCGATGATCCAGCTACAACAAGCATAAATGAAGCCAGTGATAACATCAAAATAACTCTAGAGCCCATGGTTTCAAGTGGTTAGTCGTTAAAAAAAGACAAAAAATAAAGGTTATTGCCCAAGAGACCTATGTACAAGGTCTTTTGGGATTTTGAGAAAAATATTCACAGGTTATCCACATATTTTTTACTTGACGAAATGACTAATAATAGCTAAAGTAGAAGTATTAAGTATTAAAAAAATTGCATATTTAACTAGTGCGGAGTAGAGATCATACTACAAGTTTATTTCATCATTCATTGCTTGTTGCTAAAACAAAAAAATGCGCAGACAATGAATATGAGGTAATTAATGCACCCTTATAAAAATCGCTAGTAGCGATTCAAAGGAGGATAAGGTCTTAGCTCCGTATGAGATTGAAATTTTTCATCTCTTTTATAGGCTTGCTTTTGGCGCAAGTTTTTTTTGTTGTTGCACATGCGCAAACGCTACCAATTCCGCCGACAATTCTTAAGCCAGATACGTCTGCGATCACAACTGCAAAACCGTTTATTGCTGGGGTAAGTCCAAACGATACTATTGTTGAAATTACAGTTGACGGAGCGATTATTGGAAATACTATAACAAATAATCATTCGTCAGGCACCGGAAACTTCTTTTTTCAAGTTGAACAACCGATTATAACTGGTATACATACAATTGAAGCTCGTTCTATTGATATATCAGATCAAGGGCTAAAAAGCGAATTATCAAAAAGCCTAATAGTTACAATCATTCCGTTTGGCGCTCCTACACTTTTACTAAATGATGAGACATTGCTTACTCGCGCCTTTACATATTTTGAAGGCGTTGCGCATCAAAATTCCCGCATTCATGTTTTTATTGATGATGTAGATGTTGAAACTTTTGAGGTTGGGGAGCATCCATCTGGCGCAGTTGGATTCAGTCGCATATTTGCTGTACCTATTAAAAATGGAGAGCACGCTATCTATTTGAGAGCAGAGGACGAGAGCGGGCGCTTTTCATTAGCAAGTCAGTCAAAAAAAATACGCATTGTTGATTTTCCGGCGCCGACGATCCTTACGCCTGTTTCAGGATCAGAAACTATAATAGATACGCCTCTTGTCTCTGGTATTGCATTTAATGAAAGCAAAGTGAAAATTTTCGTAAATGGACACGAAGATGGAGAAATCACAGTAAAAAATACTCCTTCCGGCATCGGAACATTCTCCTACACGATCGTGAACCGAATTTCTCGCGGGCAATCCTTTACTGTTTATGCGCTGGCATATGATAAAAAAGGACGGATAAGCAATGATTCTAATCATGTGGATTCTCGTATTGCGCACTATTACATACCTCCGACTCTTTTTGCGGTTTCCGGAAAATCTAGGACACCGCTTGTTACAGGCGTTGCGCATAATGACTCCACAATTGCGATTTTTGTTGACGGCAAGCGAGATTCTACAATAACGCCTGTTAATCATCCTTCCGGCACATTATACTTTGAAGCGAGGATTCAAACACCACTTTCATCAGGCGCGCGCAGAATAACTGCGCAAGCGTTTGATGCAATGAAAAAACCGAGCGAGAAATCTAATACTATTGTTGTTACTTATACTGATCCCGCGTCACCTAAAACTCCAGAGATTACAAAATCGGTCACGGATGAAAAAGAACAACCAAAAGAAGAACAAAAAACAGAGCCGAAAACAGGGGAGGTAACGACAGATGATGAAGAACAATCAAAAATAACTACAGATACAGAAGAAGAAACACAATCAAAGGAAACTGCGCCTGAAGAAGTAGCGCAAAAAACTTCCACTAATTGGCCACTTTTCTTGGGAGTGCTTCTTCTCGTTGTGCTTGCAATCATATTTATCGCATGGTACTTGGGGAGCAAACGACAGCTATTAAATGAAGGTATTGATAAACTTTTTAGTGAAGACGACGATAGTCCGACGACTCAAAGCGACCCATCTCTATTCTTAGACAATTTTGAATTGCCAAAAAAAATTGATTCCGATCGTCTAGGAATTGATGATGTCCCGCCGCCTCCGCCGTCAATTTAATTAAATAAAATTCACAACCGCAAAGTACACCACAGCGCTTGTCAAAAATCCCAGAATGAGTTCGGAAAGGGTGTGCATGCGAAGCGCGTAACGAGACTTAGCAAGGAGCAGAATAAAAAATGCGCCGATCAGGAAATACCATGATGATATTTGAAGTCCAAGGAATAAAACGAGAAATGTGATGCCGCCGATATGCACAGAGAGTTCGTACTTGAAATAGATAATCGCGATACTGTAAATGACATTAATGATAACGCTTGCAAGAAGCGCTGACATAATTATCGGCGCATTGCTTAAAAATAGGGAAACGGTGTAACTTAGAGAAAAGACAATTGTTGTGACGATAAGAAGTCCAGCGCGGCGTTTTTTGTTTTTAACATCGGTGTCAATTCTGCCGTGAATAAGGAGTTCTCCATAAAAAAGCCCGGGAATCATAAAACAGATGCTAAACAAAAGTGTAAGCCAAAAAAATCGCTCATACCATGATGAGACAGAAAGAAGAATTGAAAGTATGAGCGCCGTCCCAAAGGTAACGACGGGATTTATAATCAAGGAGATTAGATAATAAAAACGAAACATTGAAAAACCCGACCGTTAATGGTCGGGATTTTGTTTTACTCTGCCTTTGGTTCTGCAAAAGTTTTGCGAAAACCGGTTCCTGCCGGAATGAGACGGCCGATGATCACATTTTCTTTCAGCCCGCGCAAGCGATCAACCTGCCCGGTAATCGCGGCCTTAATCAAAATTTGAGATGTCTGCTGGAACGAGGCGGCGGAAAGGAAAGAACTTGTATTCAACGAGGCTTTGGTCATGCCGAGGAACACGCGTTCATACTCTGCCGCAACCTTGCCTTTTTGGAGTCCACGATTTGTACGTTCAATTTCTGTAGCCTCCATAACCTCGCCTACAATAAGCGACGTGTCTCCCGGTTTTGTAATAGTAGCTCGTGAAAACATCTGCCGCATGATAATTTCCAGATGCTTATCATTCAAATCCTGTCCTTGCGACGCGTAGATTTGCTGAATTTCGGAAACTATGTATTCTCTCACGGCTTCCTCGCCTCTCAAGCGGTATAATTCTTTCAAGTCAAGAGCTCCATCGGTAAGCGGTTGCCCTTTGAAAACCAAATCCCGATCTTGCACAACTAACGCTGTTGTTTTAGGAATGATGAACATTTTTTTATTTTTCTCATCAGATGATAGAATTTCAACTATGGCTCCGCCCTCTTTCTCATCTTCAGACACCAGCGCTTTGCCGTCAAACGGAGCAAGCACTGCCGGTTTTTTAATGCCACGCGCCTCAAAAAGTTCTTCAACGCGCGGTAGTCCTTGGGTGATATCCTCGCCGACCACGCCTCCGGTATGGAACGTGCGCATAGTAAGTTGCGTGCCCGGCTCTCCGATGCTTTGCGCGGCTATAATGCCAACAGCGGTGCCGCGTTCAACAAGAGTGTTGTAGCTTAAGTCCCAGCCGTAACATTTTTGGCATATACCCTCAAACGCAATACATTTTGAAACAGAACGAATCACAATTTCTTCAACATCGGAGTCGCGAATAATCGCCGCTTTTTCTTCATCAATAATAGTATCGCGCGGAATAATTACATTTCCATTTTTATCATTAACATCTTCAAGCGTCACGCGCCCGAGCGCGCGTTTCCACATTTCACGGCTCATAACTCCGCCCATCGGCTTAATAAGATGCCCTTTGCGCGCCCCGCAATCCTGCTCTGTTACAACAATGTCCTGCGCGACATCAATAAGCCTGCGCGTCAGATACCCGGCATTTGCGGTGCGAAGCGCGGTGTCGGTAAGCCCTTTTCTCGTACCGTGCGTTGATATGAAGTATTCCAATACGTCAAACCCTTCTCTGAAGTTCGCTTTTACAGGAAGTTCAATAGTCTCGCCCGATGGGGACGTTACGAGCCCCTTTGTTCCCATCATCTGTGTTGTCTGCCCCCAGCTTCCGCGAGCGCCGGATTGAATCATGGAATAAACCGGATTTAGAGTGTCGCGCGATAAAACTATTTTTGCAAGGTCTGTGATGCGATCTTTTACGCTTGCCCAAATTTCAATAATTTTTGCATGCTTTTCTTCCAGAGACAAAAGTCCCATTGTATATTGTTTAGAAACTGTATCAACTTCTCTTTGCGCTTCTTCAAAAATTTGTTCGCGCTCCGGAAGCGGTGGAAGATCGGCCATTGCCCATGTAAGCCCGGAACGAGTAAGATATTTAAATGAACCCTGCATCAGCGTGTCCAAAAATTCCGCTGTGCGCTCCCGTCCGCAACTCTGCAGAGCAACTCCGACAAGCCGTTTCAACTTTGAGTTATCCATCTGTTCATTTATGAATTGGAGTTCATTTGGGAGAAACGAATTAAAAATAATGCGGCCAACGCTAGTGTCGCAAAATTTATCATTGATCCGAACGCGAATTTTATCGTGAAATCCGATTTGGCTGTATTGATGGGCGGAAAGCGCGGATTCCTGATTCAGAAAGGTATGTCGCAAGTCCTTCGCCTCGTCTTTTTCATTCTGAAGCGTTGTAAGATAGTAACAGCCAAGCACCATATCTTTTGACGGAACAGTAATCGGATCCCCTGTAGCAGGTTTTAACAAATTTTTACTTGCAAGCATTATGTTTTTCGCTTCCCATTTTGCCTGTTCGGTTAAAGGAACATGCACAGCCATCTGATCGCCGTCAAAGTCCGCATTGAACGCCGCGCATACAAGCGGATGCAACTGAATCGCTTTTCCTTCAATCAAAATCGGATTGAACGCCTGAATGCCAAGACGATGCAATGTAGGCGCGCGATTTAGAAGCACATGAGCGTCGGTGATAATTTCGTCCAGCACATCCCACACCGCCGGATCTCCAGTTTCTATGAAACGGTTCGCGCTTCTCACATTGTGAACTACTTCGCGCGAGATCAGCTTGCTGATGACAAACGGACGGAACAATTCAAGCGCCATTATTTTTGGAAGGCCGCATTGATGAAGTTTCAAACGCGGGCCTACAACAATAACGCTTCGTCCGGAATAATCAACGCGTTTTCCAAGAAGATTCTTCCTAAATCGCCCTTGTTTGCCTTTTAGCATATCTGCGATTGATTTCAAAATGCGTTTTTGTCCTGTTGAGGCGGTAACGGTTTTACCGCGGCGGGCCGAATTATCAATGAGCGCGTCCACAGCCTCCTGCAACATGCGTTTTTCATTGCGCTGTATCACTTCAGGAGCTCCAAGTTCCTTTAGACGCTTCAGCCGGTTGTTCCTGTTTATAACGCGACGATAAAGATCATTTAAGTCCGAAGCCGCAAAACGTCCGCCGTCCAGTTGCACCATCGGACGCAAGTCGGGCGGGATCACAGGGATCACGTTCATGATCATCCATTCAGATCGTAAACGATTATTATAAAATGCTGAAAGAATCCGGAGCCTCCGATCAATTTTTATTGGAGCCCCGACCCCATCTTTCTGTTTTTTCGCTAAAAGGATTTTTATCTCTGCTCCGAGATTCACTTTTGAAAGCAATTCCTGAATCGCGTCCGCTCCGATTCCGGCCGTAAATACGTGTCCGTACTTCAACGCCAAATCCTGATACTCAAGTTCAGAAAGAATTTTGAGCGGTTTTAAGTTTGTCAGTTCTTTTTTCGCCGTCGCATATTCATCTTCCAGTTCCTTAAGTTTTTCGCCTTCCTGCAGTTCAACCGCTTTCACATGTTTCAAAACATTGCGAGCGTCCAGCCCCTTTTTGCGTGATTCAACTTCCACTTCGCGGACTCGCCCCCCGGCTTGTTTCTCAAGCGATTTGCGTTTTGAACGATACTCATCCTCAACCTCTTTCAAGGACTCGGCTTTAAGTTTCTCGTCAACTGACGTAACGATAAAGTTTGCAAAATAAAGCACCTTTTCAAGTTCCCCACTTGTAATGCCAAGAATGATAGCAGTGATTGACGGAACGCCGCGCGCGAACCAAATATGCGAAACCGGGGCCGCAAGTTCAACATGCCCCATGCGTTCGCGGCGCACAAGAGAGCGGGTTACTTCAACTCCGCACTTATCGCATACGACTCCTTTATACCGCACTCGCTTGTACTTGCCGCAATAACATTCCCAATCTTTTGACGGACCGAAGATTCGCTCGCAGAATAATCCCTCCATCTCCGGTTTTTGCGTGCGGTAGTTGATGGTCTCCGGTTTAGTAACTTCTCCATAGGACCAGCTTCTGATTGTTTCAGGCGAAGCGAGTTTCAAACGAATCGCATCAAAATCCGGCGTTTTTAACGTTTCCAAATGGGAAAAAATCGTTGTCTTAGTTGTTGAAGGAGTCGGCATACGAAAATCTCAAATATTTAATTTCAAATAACAAATTCTTCTTGCGGTATAAAAATTTGACATTTGAAATTTATAGTTCAAATTATTCTTCCTCTGCGATCACCTCTTCCTTAACCTGCTCGCCTTCTTTGAACAATTCAACATCAAGGCCCAATCCTTTAATTTCGCGAAGAAGAACATTGAAAGATTCAGGGATATTAATCCGATCAATAGCCTTGCCCCTGATAATAGATTCATAGGCTTTGCTCCTGCCAGGGACATCGTCTGATTTGATTGTAAGCATTTCCTGAAGCGAATAGGCGGCGCCGTATGCCTCAAGCGCCCACACCTCCATCTCTCCGAAACGCTGACCGCCGAAACGAACTTTTCCGCCAAGGGGTTGTTGTGTTACAAGTGAATATGGCCCGATAGAGCGCTGATGAATTTTATCGTCAACCAAGTGATTGAGTTTCATTATGTACATGACGCCAACTGTTGTCCTCTGATGAAACGGCTCGCCTGTTCTCCCATCGTAGAGTTGAAGTTTCCCGTCTTCAGGAAGGCCGGCTTTTTTAAGTTCGGCGCGGATCGTCTTTTCCGGAACTCCGTCAAGAACCGGCGAGGCAACTGTGTAATTGAGCGCGCGCGCGGCAAGTCCAAGATGCGTCTCCAAAATTTGCCCTAAATTCATACGGCTTGCAACTCCGAGCGGATTTAAAATAACATCAACAGGCGTGCCGTCTTTAAGATGCGGCATATCCGCAATCGGAAGGATGCGGGAAATCACGCCCTTGTTTCCATGGCGTCCTGCCATTTTGTCTCCCACCTGCACCTTTCGCAGGTTTGCGACAGATACCTGAATTGTTTTAATAACACCTGCCTGGAGCTTATCTCCATTTTCACGAGAAAAAATTCTCACGTCAACCACTTTCCCTTTTTCACCATGTTCAAGGTAGAGCGAGGAGTCGCGCACATCCTTTGCTTTTTCTCCAAAAATTGCTCGTAAAAGTTTTTCCTCGGCTGAAAGCTCGGTCTCTCCTTTTGGCGTAATTTTACCTACCAAAATATCGCCGGACTCAACTTCTGCGCCGATGCGGATAATGCCGTCGGAATCCAGATCTTTTAACCGTTCTTCAGAAACGTTCGGAATATCGCGCGTTACTTGTTCGGGCCCGAGTTTTGTGTCGCGCACATCAATAGTATAATCTTTAATATGAATAGAGGTGTATACGTCGTTGCGAACAAGCCGTTCTGAAATAATCACCGCGTCTTCAAAATTCCATCCCTCCCAAGGCATAAACGAAACAAGCACATTCTGTCCAAGCGCAAGTTCTCCATGATCAACTGATGAACCGTCGGCAATTATTTGGCCTTTAAGAATTTTCTCACCAAGCGAAACGATCGGCCGCTGATTCAGGCATGTAGAAGCGTTTGAGCGTTTAAATTTTGAAAATTCATAGACTGTCTCTCCGCTTTTCCCGTTAATAACGACTTTATCGCCGGAGACATATGTTACAACTCCGGCCTCTTTTGAAATTTTTACATGTCCGGAACTGTACGCGGCGCTCTCCTCAACTCCGGTGCCAACAACCGGCGCTGTCGGCTTGATGCACGGAACCGCCTGCCTCTGCATATTCGTTCCCATAAGCGCGCGCACAGCGTCGTTGTGCTCAAGAAACGGAATAAGCGATGTTGATATGGAAACAATCTGCTTTGGCGAAACGTCCATATAATCCACCTTCCACGCATAATCAAATGTCGGCTCGCCGCGAAATCTCATTTCAACTTTTTTATCAATTATAAATCCATGCTCGTCCACTGCTGTTGTCGCAGGAGACGTCGAGCCTTTTTCCTCTTCAAACGCGTCAAGATACACAATTTCTTTTGTCACGCGCGGACGCACAGGAATATATTCTGTAAGTGCCGCATCTTTTTTTAACCGTTCTGCGTCTTCTTTTGCGATCGTTTGATCCTCCTTCACGAGTGTCGCGCCGCCTTCGCTTATAATATCAAGCCGCGCAATTTCTCCGATAGGCGATGTTCCGTCGTTTTTCACTTTATTAAGGACGCGCAGATACGGGGTTTCAAGAAAACCGTACTCATTCACGCGCGCGTAACAGGCAAGGTGTCCGACAAGCCCGATATTTGGGCCTTCAGGAGTTGCAATCGGACAAATGCGCCCATAATGAGTGCGGTGTACGTCTCTCACTTCAAAGCCCGCGCGATCGCGCGAAAGCCCGCCAGGGCCAAGCGCAGAGATGCGACGCTTATGTTCAAGTTCAGCAAGCGGATTGGTTTGATCCATAAACTGCGCAAGCGCCGAAGACATGAAGAATTCGCGCACAATGCCGGACACGGGACGAGAGTTGACAAGTGAAGACGGAAGAAGCGCATCAACCTCATAAGTTGACATGCGATCTTTAATAATGCGCTCCATGCGCGCAAGCCCGACGCGCATCCGATTCTGCAAAAGTTCCCCGACAGTTCTGACTCTGCGGTTTCCTAAGTGATCAATATCATCCGCAATTTCTTGTGAATTATTGAGCCGAATAATTTCTTTGATAATCGCAACCAGATCATCTTTCAAAAGCACGCGATGTTCTTTATCAAACGGAAAATCTAGTCCGAGTCGCCTGTTGATTTTGTATCGGCCGACTTTTCCAAAATCGTAACGATCAAAATCAAAAAACATTGAGTGGATCAACCCCTTTGCATTCTCCGGTGTTGCGAGATCTCCTGGACGAATGCGTTTATACACCTCAATTAAGCCGTCATCTTGTGTTTTCGCGACGTCTTTTTCAATAGTTCGTTCAATAAAGGAATGTTCTGAATCTGTATTAACATCTTTGAAAAGTTCCTTGAGTTCATCGGATCCTCCATATCCGAACGCGCGCAGAAGCGATGTGATTGCGACTTTGCGTTTTCGGTCAATTTTTACCCAAATTACGTCTTTATTTGATGTTTCAATTTCCAGCCACGCCCCGCGGTTTGGAATAATTTTTGCGCCGTAATAGTTGCGCCCTTTGCGATTTTCCGATGTGAAAAAAATTCCGGATGAACGCACCACCTGTGAAACAACAACGCGTTCTATGCCGTTTATCACAAATGTTCCGTTGTCGGTCATGAGCGGGAAATCGCCGAGAAAAATTTCCTGCTCTTTTTCATCCCCGGTTCGTTTATTTCTAAGTTTTGCGCGAACCCGAAGCGGCGCTTCGTACGTAACATTTTTTTCGCGCGCAAGTTTTTCGGTAACCTTGGGTTCGTCCAAATAGTAATCAAGAAACCACAGTTCCAAATCGCGGCCGCTGAAATCTCGCATTGGAGATACCTCTTCCAAAAGATCTTTTAATCCTTGGCGGAAAAACCACTCGTACGAGTCCGTCTGAATTTTAATGAGATCGGGAAGCGTTTCGCTTTCAGCAAACTTCGTAAAAAAAAGTCTTTTTTGCCGGTTTGTTGGCATGGGAATAAAATTTTGATCCCGATACAAATAAAATCGGGATATACAAAAAGAAAAATACCCTTAATATCTTCTGTCTTAAAGGGTTTTTAAATCCCGTTCCTAGTTCCTGTAAAAGGAATTGCCGATCATGAAGTATAGTTTCCGTGAAATAAACGGTTTAAGGCGAATATCCCAGAAACTAAAATGAGTTCGCAATTAAAGTATTTCCACCCTACCAAAGAAAAAAAATCATGTCAATAGCGCGTGTCAGCCCATTTTGCTCAATCTCGCAAATACGAGAAATATGATTGTGAAGAATACGCCCATTGCAAACGGCGCTACCATTGATAGCCAGTTTCGTTTTCCCGGCTTGAACCTCTTTAAGAACAGAGAATTAGAGACTACTGATACCGAGCTTAACGCCATTGCCAAACCAGCAAGCTCCGGCTTTAAAACTAATCCGATTCCTACAAAGAGGCGCGCGGCAATCGGGATTCCTAAAACATTGTAAAACAGGGCGAAAAACATGTTCTGTTTAATTTTACCCATGGTTTCTCGGCTCAAATTGATCGCGGTTAAAACATCGCGTAAATCATTTTTAATAATAATAATCCCTCCGGTTTCCATGGCAACATCTGTGCCCGATCCCATCGCAATGCCTAAGTCTGCCTGCGCAAGCGCAGGAGCATCGTTAATGCCGTCGCCGACCATTGCCACCTTGATTCCCGTTTTTTGCATCTTTTTTATCTTTTCTGCTTTGTCTTCTGGTAAAACTTCTGCCAATACATTTTTAATGCCGGCTTGGCGCGCGATTGCGTCAGCTGTGCGGCGATTATCGCCGGTGATCATAAATACTTTGATGTGCCGATCTTGCAAAGCGCGCACCGCTTCCACTGTTGTTTCTTTAATAGTGTCCGCAACCGCAATAAGCCCGAGAATTTCTTGAGGAGAAGCCAATATCATCACTGTTTTTCCGCTCTCTTCCAGTTTGCGAATTTTGCGTTCAATTTTTAGAAGTGCATCGGTTGACAATCCCACAACATCTGTAATCATTCTGCGATTTCCTAAATAATAAGTAATGCCGTTTTGTGCGCCCTGTACACCGTGCCCTGGAATCGCGCGAAAACTATCCGCCTCCACAAGTGGAATAGATTCTTTTTTTGCGTATTTAACAATCGCTTCTGCAAGCGGATGCTCGGAAAGTTTTTCTAAGCTTGCCGCGATAGAAACGATTTTTTCTTCGTCTGCCATAGTAGCGCTTACGACATCAGTCACCTCCGGCCTTCCTTTTGTTAGGGTGCCTGTTTTGTCAAACACTATTGCCTTTACCTTACACGCCGCTTCAAGCGGCTCTCCTCCTTTGATAAGAATGCCGTGCTCTGCGCCTTTGCCCGTGCCAACCATAATCGCGGTTGGCGTCGCAAGCCCAAGAGCGCACGGACAGGCAATAACAATGACGGCCGTAAATGCCATGAGTGAAAACGCGAGACTAGCTCCAAACGCCAAGTACCACATCAAAAAAGTCGCTATGGCAAGAAAAATAACAACAGGCACAAAGTAGGCGGAAATTCTATCCGCGAAAGCCTGGATCGGGGCTTTTGACCCCTGGGCTTCTTCAACGATTCGGATAATCTGGGCGAGCGTTGTCTCGCTTCCCACTTTGGTTGCCGTAAATTCAAAACTGCCGTGCTTGTTGATTGTTGCGCCAATAACGGTAGCTCCGGGATTTTTTTCAACAGGGATGCTTTCGCCGGTAATCATGGACTCATCCACCGAGGATTGCCCCTTTAGAACCGTGCCGTCAACCGGTATTTTTTCGCCCGGGCGAACCACGATTATATCGCCTACTATCACCTGATCAATCGGAACATCCGCGACTACGCCATTTTTACTCACACGCGCGGTCTTGGCTTTGAGCCCCATCAATTTTTTAATCGCATCCGATGTGCTCCCTTTTGTTTTTGCTTCAAGCCACTTGCCTAAAATGACAAAGGTAATGAGGAATGCGGCAGTTTCAAAGTAAATCTCTGGAATTTTTTCTCCGTTTAAACCGACAACACTGCCTGTTTCCGCAACATAGCTCGCGAATTGCCACAGGCTGTAAAAAAAAGCTGTTGAAGTGCCGATGGCGATAAGACTATCCATGTTAAAAGTCTTCATTCTCAAACTGCTCCACATGCCCTTATAAAACCCCGCGCCGATAATGAATTGCACTGGAGTCGTCAAGATAAGCGAAACAATGCCAATGTATGGCAATATCGCCACGCGTCCGGGAAGAAACCAGAAGAAATCCAGTAACATAAAGTACAGCATTGGCAGACTCAAAACCAAACCACATACAAATTTTTTCCAATATACTCTGATGCCTTTTTCGCGTTCTTTTCGCTCGGCTTCAGCATCTCCGCTCACAGCCAGCCGCGCTTTATAGCCGGACTTTTCTACCGCGCGAATAAGCTCTTCAACTGTTGTTTGTGAGGCGTCAAACACAACTCGCGCCTTTTCCGCCGCGAAGTTGACATTAACTGCGCTCACGCCAGAAACTTTCTTTAATCCTCGCTCAATCAATCCGGCGCATGATGAACAATGCATGCCGGAGAGCGCCAGATACACTTGATTTTCTTTCTTTTCGCTTGGCGTCATGCCGGCCTTTGCAATAACCGCCTCTTGCGCTCCGATCATCGGTGAAACAACTTTTTTTTCAAACGCATCAAGCGTTGTTTGAGGCATCTGCTCGCGAGTGCGGCTGACAACAACGCCGATATAGCCCGCTCTAGTAATTGCTTGAGTAATGGTCTCGCTAGACACCTCCTCCGGCGCTGACAGTTCACCGGAACCATCTGCCGCGTTTATTTTAATATCGGCAATGCCAGCAATTTCCGAAAGTTCCGCCGTGATAATTTTTTCGCAGGACTCGCAATGCATCCCGTCAATTTTAAGATGTAGTTTTTCATTCATAGATTTTTAGTATAGTTATTATAAGTTAACAGCCTCCTTGCCGACGACGCGTAGCGCATCGGTAATTTCATTCCACCACGATAAATTTTCCGCGATACATTCCCATAGAACAAGAAAAAAATATTTCACCAATGTTATTCGGAGTGAAGGTGATGACATTTTCTCCAGGGCGAAGAGTGCGGCTAATTCCGTAATCTGGCATAACTAACGACGCGGCGCAGGTGAATGAAGACGTGGAATTTATAATCCATTTTATCGGACGGCCTCTTTCCACTCTAAAGGAATTAGGCGAATAGCCGCGAGCGTTTTGTGTCATCCGCACCACTTGCTCTTGTTTATTTTCAGTCACAGCATCAGCAGTGCTACTCCCTGTATTTAACCCGACTAACCTGCTCCCGTTTGTAATGTTAAACCAGCCAAGAAATATAACAGCGAGTCCGGCGGTCATGAACAACAAGCGCGCCTTTCGTCCTTTGAATACCGACGTTAACCCGCCAATGCCAAGAAGCCCGGGCGCGGTGCCGATAGCAAAGAGCCCCATAATCGCCATGCCTTGCCAAAAACTGCCGGTGGAAACCGCGTAAAGTTGCATTGCTTGAGTGAAACCGCACGGTATAAAGAATGTCAAAGCTCCCATCACAGTAGCGCCCTTGCGGCTATACTCTTTTACTTCCCCTTGCAAGCCGAAAAGTCGCGCTATGCAAGCTGGCAAGGCAATGCTTTTATCTCGCAGGATGGGAAAAATTTCTATCAATTTCAAGCCGAAAAATATCATCACTCCGCCAATCGCCATCGTTATAATTCCAAGCACATTGGAAGACGGATTAAAAGCTTTGCCTATAAGACCGATCGCTCCTCCCAAAAGAGCGTATCCGAGAATGCGGCCGATGTTGAAATAAATATGCGGCCGAAATTTTTGGGCTGTCGTTGCTTCAGGGTGTTGCTCTGCATGCCGCGCCGAAAGGCTAAGCACGAGTCCTCCGACAAGCGCCATACATGTTGATACTCCGGCAACCAAACCAACAAAAAGCGCCACCGCCACGCCCGATTTTGAAGCGCCAACATCCATATTAAGTAGACCAAACCATCTAGCGGCAAAGTATATCACCAATATAAGTACAGCGGCTTTAGCTAGATCTTTATAATCAGCGCTGTTTTTTGAAATCCACGGCAGTTTTTGTTTGTCGCCAATTTCATAGCCGGCTTCTTGAACCGCTCGCGCAATCTTCTCGTCGCTCGGGCGATTCCCAGCATAGGTAATTTCAGCGAGCGCCAATTTTTGGTTTATGTGAACCGCGTTAACGCCGTGAATTTTTTTCAGTTGTCCGCTTACAAGCAGTTCGCAGGATGCGCAATGCATTCCGCGAATAGGAATTTTTATTTTATTCATATAGAATTTTGAATTTAATTGATAACAAAAAATCGCCGACGAGCAATAATTTTACTATCAAAACAATTTTTGAAGAGTTAATAAAGTAAAGCTATTGCTCGTAAAGCGATTTCATGGCTTTCAAAAAGCGCGAGCCACGCGAGCATTTTTTTTCTGGATTGTAATCGTATAGAAGTAGTATAGAAACGGCTACTCTGTTTGTAATGCCTGAATTTTATCTGCGCCGCGAGGAACATTTCGTTTTTAGAAATTTTAAGATAAATAATTGCGGCTATGATGAGCGAACTAAGCGACAAAAACGAATTTTCAAACAAAGTTTCTGTGAAGCGGCGCGCAGATGTAAGATGAAAATTGAAACAGTTCTCCGCGGTTCCCATACTGTGCGGAATAGAAACGACGGAAGAGCCGTTCGCGCAATGCTCGGAAACAGCCTTTGTCGCCGACATGCCAGCTCTCATTCCGCCCATCGGGCAAAAGAATATGAAGATGGCAATACTTGTCATCGCCCCAACCGTTAACCATGAAACTAATTTTAGAAAGTGCGGTGATTTCATATTTTTAGATAACTTAAACCGTATCAGAACACAATTTTTTAAGCAAGAGTCGGAGCGTCTGATTTAAGAGGAACTCGCGCGTTCGCGCATTTCGCTGGCATAATCGGAAAAATCGCGGAATAAAAATATAATAGTTTTGTATGGCGCTTCAAAAAGAAGATCAAAAATCATGATAATCAAATTGTATCTGGAGAATTTGCCGACGATCCATTTGCCGCTCGCAAGAATAGGAAGCGCAAAAAAGGAAAGAATTTCGCGCCCGACCGAGCGAAACCGTAAAATAACCAAAAGCCGATCAGCTGTGAGGCGTATGCGGATTGCAAGATAGGTAACGAGAGTCATAAAAATAATGAAAAGCGCGCCGGAGACCGGGTTAAAATTCAGGCGATAAAGCGCGTAGACAATCGCGCCGTAAGTAAGAATATACATTGTAAAAAACATGCTGTGAAAAATAAAACTCCGCAAAATTGACCGCTCGCGCGGAATTTGTATAGCGCCGTCAAGCGCGGACTGATGAGCGCGCAGGATATTTTCTGTTTCCTGCAAAATAAATTTCGCGTTTGCGACAGAGCCGACGCGAATGCCGAGCGTTAAGATAAGAAGGAGAACAATTGGAAAAATTAAATTGATTCCCGCGTTGGTGTAGTTTAGAGGAAGCCCGCGCAATCGTTCATAAGGAAGTTCAATAATAAATACAAGGACAAGTTTTGTCGCAAGAAGATAGAGAAAGCTATACCAGATCTGCCGTTTTACTTTGCGCGTTAAGTGCGCATTCATATTATGAAGCACTGTGCCACACTCTGATGTAAAATCATGAAAGTCGCCTTTATATTTTTTGATAACCTCATCAAGAACAAGGAAAATAACTGAATAAGGCTTTACCAAACGGAGCACCTCCTTATATAACGCGTGGCGTTCATACGAGGAAATCCGCGCCGGAAGCGTTATCACATCTTCTACCATTTCTTTGTTCAATTTCATGGAGAACCATGTGCGGTGCCATTCCTGAATAAAAAAATAAGCAATAAGCGGAGGATCAGCCTTGAGGAGAGTACGAGAAATTGCAGTCAACAAAAAACAATGTTCCTGCTCTTTGGTAATTGTAAATTTAGGAAACGAAAGCCTTGAGGCAAGCTCTCTTAACATTGCATCAACAAGCGCGCGTTCATGCTCAATAAGCCCAAGCGCGTCTTCTATTTCAACTGCCATGAGCGAAAACAGCCATTCGCGAGCGCGAGCCGGAGACAATGAGTTATCGGAACCGATAAATGTTTGAGCGGAAAGATATTTTGCGATTACAGCTTCAACTTTTTTTACAACAGTGTCTGTAACGTCGCTCTCTATAATATATTCCGCGAGCACGAGCTCCTGTAACAATGCTTCCCCGCGAGGAGAATCGGACGCGCCAATCAACATGAGACGTTTGATAATTCTTTCAATGGCATAACGTCTCCAGACGTGCTCATCATGAAACCCTACGATATTGCGGAGTTTTTCGTATTTTTCAATATATTGGCTCAACCTCTTGTCTACCTTGAGACGCGCGCCTTTTTGAATCGGGCGGTTGGCAGAGGCAATTAATTTTTCAAGAAAGTCTTTGTCCATACTCATCCGGTGAAATCAGAAAATTGCTTTTTTATAGAAACGATCTGGTTCTCCACTTCCTGAAGCCGTTTCTTGCAGATCGTCGCGAGTGAAAGCGCTCGCTTAAAAAGTTCAATGCCGCCTTCAAGGTCAACGTCGCCGCGCTCAAATTCGTGGACAATCTGTTCAAGTTCTTTGAAAGCGTGTTCAAAAGATGATGGTGTTTCTGTCATTTTGATTTAGGATTTGACAATTGGAATTTTTTGCATCGTATCTTTTACCTCTCCGGTTATAACACCCTCATACGGATACACTAATATCTCGTCCCCTGGAGCAACTTCAGAGGCGGATCGGAGCAGTTTATCTTTAGTTTTCACAATACTATACCCGCGCTTCAACGTATTTTTAGGCGAGTAACTTCTGACAAGTTTATAGCACTCCAAAAATCGGTTCCGATTGAGTGTATACCATTTTTCCGTATGCAACAAGCATTGCGAGCGCGCGCGATTCACGGCCTCTTTCCGCTCAAAAATGATGCGAATATATTGATCGGCAAAAATCGGCAGACGCGCAATGATCTGCCGACCGTGTTCGATGCGATGCGCGATGTGCGACCCGGCTCTCATTACCGCAGTATACGCCGCGCGTTTTTTGTTCGCGAGTATTCCGGAAAGCGCGTGTTCAATAAATCGCGTGAAGCCATAAATATCAGACAATAATTCTTCACGATTCGGAGTAACAAGTTCAGCCGCGTTTGACGGAGTTGAAGCGCGTTTATCAGCGGCAAGCTCCGCAAGCGACCAGTCCTTTTCATGTCCTACAGCAACAAGAACCGGGAGACGGGAAGAAAACACCGCGCGCGTTACCTCTTCTGAATTGAACGACTGCAAATCTTCCATGCTTCCGCCTCCGCGGGTTAGCACAATAATATCAAGCGTCTCAACTTGATTCATATACTTGATAGACCCGCAAATTTCTTTGACAGAGCCGACTCCCTGCACCCGGACAGGCGCAAAATGAATTGTAATGCCGCCCATTCTGGCGCGTAGCACTTTAATAAAATCGCTGTAGGCGGCGGAGTTTTCTCCGGTAATTAAACCGATGGCGCGGGGTAAAAAAGGGAGCGGACGTTTTCGCGCGTGATCAAACAATCCTTCGGCCGAGAGTTTCGCCTTTAACTTCTGAAATGCCGCGGCAAGCGCGCCGACTCCTGAAAGTCGCATCTCCAAAACTCGTAAACCGAACCGCCCGCTTTTCGGTGAGACCTGCGGCCGCGCTTTCACAACAACCTCAATTCCAGAGGAAAGTTCTACGTTCCAATGATATTTATGCGCCGTCGGAAACCAGCAGTTGAGAACTCCGTATTCGTCCTTCAGCTGAAAAAACGTAAGGTTCTCGCGAAAGGTGGAAATGTCTCCGGCCTCGCCTTTAATAAACACTTCCTCACCTGAAAGAATCGTGTTGATGTAGACGAGAAAATCGGATACCGAAAAAACATATCCGCTCGTGTTTAGTTCAATCGCGCCCTTTTCGCGCCGATCGCGCTCCAGTTCTATGCGGCGAATTGCGGATCGCGCAAACATTTTGAGCGTACCGTCCTCTGTGGTGGTGTAAAGAACTTTGAGCTCATCTGGAACCGTCTCAAGCGATAAACTCATCAGCGTTTTCACAGCTTGGCGTTGTACTGTAATAGACGCGTCTTCAAATTTTTGTATAACTGCTTTTACAATCTCCGGCGCGCGATCTTTTGGAATTTTGCTTTCGCCGATTTCTTTCAACGCACGCGATCGTTCCAGCGCTTTACTGGAAGAGAGGTTGGAGAGAAGCGTGTCAAAATCTGGCATGAGTTTAGTTATTGTTAATGAGAAGCATTTTTTATTTCCTCTACTTTTGAACGCAAATCGGTTATCAATTTCGGGAACTGATCTCCAGTACTCAATTTACTCATTGTTAATAATTCACCAACTCTACGAAGCATGCCGTTTCCAAAAACTTTATCAATCTTGCGCAACCACATCACCTGCCCATTAAAATACGCTTTTTGCAAATCAGTCCAAATAGTTTGACGCGCCTCGTCAAATGTCTGATGACTGCGCTCTGCTTCTTTGCACCCAAGTCCGTCAAGTATTGGATCAAGTAGAGTAATCTCCTTCTTGTATGCTTGAAAGTTGAGTGGGTTTTCTACCATTGCAATTGTGGCTTCTCTAATCTCTTTCCACCACTGCTCTTTAGTCCTCTTTTATCAATTTCGCGCAAATAATAATTTAACCTGTCCTTACCGCGTCCTGATACATCTACGGCGTAATCAGCGTGCGCAATCGTTACCTCTCGCGCGATTCTTTCAGTGATTACTTCATTAAAACATTGAAAATTTATAGCCAGTGGACATTCCCGCCATACTGATTTAAATCCACTCTTTACAGACCGTCTATCAGGCAACGACTCAAAAAATTCAGAGGTGCGATAGTACCATTCAGACGAGATTGCGTGGAGCAATTCATGAATAACTATTCCACAGTTAGCTTCTGCTGTGTCAGATATAAGAATCCAATCATTATGCTTCCATTGAAAGCCGCCCACATCAGAAAACGGCAAAAAAACAATTCTCTTTGTGTCATACGGCCGAGAGGGAATGCCGAGAGTTTGCAAATGCTCCTGAATAAAATCAATGGCATGGTCAACAACCTCTTGTTGCAACGGACTTTTTTCTCTCTGCGAAAGCAACTCGCCGTTGATTTCAATGTCATCAAACCGCTTTGGCTTAGCATCAACATACTCCATGTAGTCGGTCAATTCCTTTGCTCTAAAAATTTTACTCCCTTGTTCCATATTTGACATTACTTTTTGATTTTGTTATATTAAAAAAGTTGAATTTTTTTAATATACAAACACTAAAAATATGCAAAATCGCCATATATTTCAAAAAATTTGGGATGAAATTGACTCGCAAGATATTATCATCTTAAACGGAGCTCGGCAAGTCGGGAAAACCGCGCTTTTAACAATGATAAAAGAAAAACTCTTAAACGAGCGAAAAGTGCCTTCATCGCATATACATTGGTTTGATCTGGAAAAAATAGACGATTTAAGTATTTGGTCAAATCAAACAACAGCTCTCGGAATACTGCCATTGAAGGATCAGTCCAGGCGCTATCTATTTATTGATGAATTCCAAAAATCAAAGGACATCGGTTCTATTCTCAAAGTGCTTCACGATCATCATCCGCAGTTTAAAATTATCGCTACAGGTTCTGCGTCCTGGTACCTGACCATTGATGAAAGTATGGCTGGAAGAAAACGCGTTTTTACGATTTGGCCGCTTTCGTGGCGCGAATATGCGGCTTGGCAAGGGTTCCATGAACTTTATAATGCGGCTCTCAAAAATATACAAAACATTGACCAAAATCTTCTCTTTAAACTCAACACTGAATTTGTTAAATTTGTCGCTTATGGCGGCTATCCGGCAGTGGTTGCAACGGAAAAAAAAGAGGAGAAACCCTTGATCTTAAGAGAACTCGTGAACTCGTATATTCTGCGGGACGTGCAACTCGCGCATTACTCTGCAAACCCGATGCAGATTGAAAAGATTCTGACCATGCTTGCGGGCAATGTCTCCTCTTTATTGGATGTGCAATCCCTGTCCGCTAATTCCGGATTAGGACGAACTGCGCTTTTAAACCGATTGGATCTATTAAAAAACACCTTTATCCTTCATCTTAACAAACCGTATTTTACTAATAAAATTAAAGAACTTGTTAAAAATCCGAAAATGTATCTCGTAGACACCGGTTTGCGTCATAGTATAATGAAAAATTTTTCTACCCTGCCGCAAACGACGGACTTTGGCTATGCGGTTGAAAATGCTTTGGTCACAGAATTATATAAAACAGGCGAGACGCTTGATGAAATCTATTACTGGCGCACAAAAATCGGACAAGAAGTTGATATTGTGTTAAAAAATGAAAATTCCGCTACTCCGATAGAGATAAAATCCGGAAGCATCGCGTCCATACCGTCTAACATGAAGGCATTTATTCGCCTGTATAAACCTTCACGCGCTTATGTATTGAATTGGTCATCAATTCAGGAGATGCAATACGAAAACTGTATGGTTTATTTCCGTCCTTTATGGTTTCCGGTTCAGCGATAAATGACTTACTCCGCGACCCGGAACACCTCCTCAACCGTCGTTATTCCGCGAAGGGCTTTTAAGAGGCCGTCTTGCGCCATTGTGATCATGCCGCTTAAGCGCGCATAATCTGCGATTTTATTCTCTGAAATATCACCGCTATGTATCAGAGAAGCGATTTTCTTGTCAACCGGCAAAAATTCGTAAATGCCGATCCGCCCTTTGAACCCAAGCCCATGGCACTTTTTACAACTATGCCCCTGAAAAAAGGTTAAGTGATCAAAATCAATGCTTGCTTTCAAGTCCTTGGGGAGAAGCGCAAGCTCCTCTTTGGCGCGATCTAAAAGATGCGGATTTACGGCGAACGGCACTTTGCAGTTCTCGCACACTCGCCGCACAAGCCGCTGGCCAATAATTAGATTCAAAGACGGCGCAAGCAGAAACGGTTTTATCCCCATCGCAAGGAATCGCGGAATCGCGGCTGAAGCGCTGTTTGTGTGAAGCGTTGAAATAACAAGATGCCCTGTCAGCGCCGCGTTGATTGCGGTTTCCGCGGTTTCAAGATCCCGGATTTCGCCGACCATGATAATATCCGGATCTTGCCGTAAAATCGCGCGAAGACCGCTTGCAAATCCAGTTTTTGCACCTACCTCTGTTTGCACAATATTTTGAAGCCTGTACTCAATAGGATCTTCAAGCGTAATAATCTGGCTTTGTTTTTTATTGAGTGTCTGTAGAATTGTATATAGAGTCGTTGTTTTTCCGCTTCCTGTCGGGCCGGTTGTGATGATCATTCCATTTGGTTTTTTGATCTCGCGCTCTAAAACAGGAAGCGCGTGTTCATTGATGCCGAGTTCGGAAAATTTAAGAACCACGCTGTTTGGATTCAAAATGCGTATAACGATGCTCTCGCCGTATTGCGAAGGAAGAGTGGAGACGCGAAGATCAATAGAGTCCTCGCCGAGGCTGATGCTAAACGAGCCGTCTTGCGGTTCTTTCTCAACATTGA
Source organism: Candidatus Jacksonbacteria bacterium RIFCSPLOWO2_02_FULL_44_20 (assembly GCA_001818155.1). Classification (GTDB taxonomy): domain Bacteria; phylum Patescibacteriota; class Patescibacteriia; order UBA9629; family UBA9629; genus UBA9645. The sequence goes on from MHJU01000038.1 coordinate 27,591, forward strand.
GTTTCAGCCGCGAAACAAGTTTGATTCGCTTTTTAATCTGGTTAAACTTTTCAAAATCAAGATCAAGCACATTATGAAGCACGCCGTCAATGCGAAAGCGAACTGAAATTTTATTCTCCTCCGGCTGAAGATGAATATCAGATGAGTTAATTTTTAGCGCAGAAGCAAGGAGGATATGCAAAGCCTCGCTTATGGAAGCTCCGGGAAGTTTTGCCACGATCTCGCGATAATCAAGAATTTCAATTGTGAGTTCTTTAATAGCGTTTTCGTCAAGCGAAATAACGCCGGCAGACTCTTCAGAGCGAATGAATTTATAAGTTTTCCATGCCTCTTCAAGCCCGTCTTTCGTTGTTAAAGCGATTGTAGTTTTTACGTGATTTCTATTTTCTAATTCAGAGGCGAGCTTCCGCACCTTTTCATTTTCAGGATTAAGCGCCGCGAGTTTGAGCGCGATCTTGTCTTTAAGATATGGAACAATCTCAAATTCACGCGCAGTGTGTTCAGGTATAATTGAGGCCGTAGTTGTGGGAATTGTCTTTGAAACAAGATCAACAAACTCCACTCCGAGCATTTCCGCGCGTTTTTTTGCATTTTCAATTACACGAGCGCGGTCAAGTGAGCGCAGTTTTAGAGTGAGCGCCTGCTCTATTTTTGGGTCCGAGATTTGAGGGCGATTGGACATTTAATTTTAGAAATTAGAAATTTTCATTCACTCCCATCCTTTCACCTGCAAGGCTTTTGCCGCGGCGTCCATCTGCGCCTCTTGTTTGGAAAATCCGTTCCCGTTCGCGACACACTCTTCCCCAAGATATACGCCAATTGTAAAGTGCTTCTCGTGATCCGGCCCTTTTTCGTTTAATACTTTGTATGTTGGAGTAACCCCGGCTTTCTCCTGCGCGGTTTCCTGAAAACGTGTTTTAGCGTCCAGATATGACTGGTTTTTTAAGATATCAGGCAATTTTGATATGATGTTACGTTCAACAAACTCGCGCGCCGTATCCATTCCCTGATCAATATAAATTGCGCCTATAAGCGCCTCAAAAGCGTTTGCCAAAATATATTGCCGCGCCTTTTGATTTTGATCTTTGCGCTCGCCTTTGCTCAAAAAGAGATGTTCATACAAATCAAACTCATTTGCCATTGTTCCAAGCATAGTGGCGTTCACAAGCGAAGCGCGCCAGTTTGTCATTTCGCCTTCCGGCGTTCTTGGGTAACGCTTAAACAGATATTCAGTTACCGCGAGTTCCAAAACCGCATCTCCCAAAAATTCCAGCCGCTCATTATGATCAAGCGGAAAATGCGGATTCTCATTAATGTACGATTTATGCACAAGCGCTTGAGTTAAAAGCTTATTGTTATTGAAACGAATAGAGAGTTTTTTTTCAAGCGGGGAGAGGTCTTTCATTTTGCTTAAAATATTCATCATAAATTGCTCCTAAAACTCCGGAGACGAACTTCTGCGACGGCTCGCCGCTATATTCTTTAGCAAGCTCTAGAGCCTCGTTGATGGCGACTTTTGGTGGCACTTCGCGCTTATGCATTAGTTCATAAATTGCCATTCGTAAGAGGCTTCTGTCCAAAATTGCGAGCCGTTCAGAAGGCCAATCGGTCGTGTATTTGTTTATGAATTCATCAAGCGAAACTTTGTGTTCAATCACCCCGCTTGCAAAAGACTCAACAAAATTTAGATCAAATGATCCGTCCTGTCTGTGAAGCGACGAGAGATAGTCAATGTAAAAATGGAGATTTTCGGTGTCTTCGCCGTTAAAATCCCAGATAAATAAAACTTCAAGAGTTATGGCGCGCGAGCGGTGCCGATACATCGGCATGGAAAATTGCGGATTAGTATTTTTTACAACGCGGGCACTGGTGATGCGACTTTTTGGCGGAGCCGCAATTTAAGCACGCGCTCAATGTTTTCGGCTTCAAAAAATGGTGCGAGCGCCTTGTGCCGCGCCGAGCCCGAGTATGTTTTTTGATTTGAGTTGACATTAATGAATACGATAGCAGAAATATAAACGGACTGTCAAACCTGATGCCGCTGGTTGCTCAAACGGTTCTATTATGATATGTTCCACTTTATTTATGCTAAAAATCACAACAATCAGTATTTTAGTTCTCTCTCTTATTATTGGAGCGCTTATAACAATTTTGAGCGTAAATCCGCTTCCTAGAGGAGGCTTAACCGGACAAAAAACAGCGCAAAAACAAAATCTCTCTTACACAACGATCACCATTTCCGGAGCGCGGATTGATGTTGAAATCGCTGATACGCCAAATACTCGCCGCTATGGGCTTTCAGGGCGGAGTGAGCTCAAAGACGGAAATGCCATGCTATTTATTTTTGAAAAGCCTGACTATCATGGATTTTGGATGAAAAATATGAGTTTTCCGATTGACATCATCTGGTTTAATGAAAACCGGAAAGCGGTAGATATTGCGAGCTTTGCAAAACCAGAGGGCGAGCATCCAAAAAAAATCTATATGCCCCGCGAAAAAGCGCTTTATGTTCTGGAAGCGAAGGCCGGATTTGCGAAAGAGAAAAAAATTGTTATAGGCGACGTATTTTCTTTGGAGTAAACTCAAACTACTGTTGCGAAAAACGCGCAATCCGCGCTAATTTCAGCTCTTCCGCTTTAAACCCATTCCAACACCTCATTCGTAAGGGGAGAAGGTTATAAAGTACACTTTTTCAACACGCTCTAAGGGATTTCCACTGCTCGTGTAACTAGTATCTCCAATTCAAAAAATTCTTTCGTCAGTTTCAGCGCGTGGGAGTGCGGACGCGTAAAAGGAAAACATGTATTTTATATAACGTCCCAGAATATGCGATGTTTGCCACTTGTATAATATGCCGAAGGCTCACCAGTGGCAAACATGGGCGGAGGCTTGCGGAGGTGCGGAACAAGCCGTAGCCGCATACACGCTGTTATGTGAAGTTTCATTTTTCAAATTTATTTTAACTCAAGATCATTAAGTGGTATGTAAGAATAATCATTTTCGGAGTTTATTACTCCTTCCGGTGAACATTCTTTTGAATTAAAGAATACACCAGTTAATGCACAAAGGCCATTTTGGTATGAACAGTGCAAAGAAACCCAGGAATTATTTAATTTCGGACTGCCGTCTTCATCTGTTAGATAATAGTACCATACTCCATAATCTTTTCTATGTATGATACCCACAAATTTTAAATACAGATCATTTTTATCTAAATTGCAATTTGTAGGTAGTTTACAAAAATCATCAACATAATACATTAAAGATTTTGCCATTTTGTTATCAGTTTCAATTATAGGAATAATTTTTAGAATGTCATCGGTGTTATTACTAATACATTGATATAGATTTGTGCTGGCGGTTAGATGAGGGGTAGTCAACACTTTATCTGATGTATTTTCAACTTTATAAATTTCACCAAAATTATAATACGATTCTTCCAATAGACTATTTTGTTGAAGGTTGGTAAATTGACTACTCGCTGTAATGTAATTTTGTATTTTTTGTTTTTGATCCTGAAATTCTTTATCGTCATATTCGTTCATCAAAACTTCATAAGCGTTAGTGACTTCCTTGAATTTATTCTCATTGGAAGTATTTTTTTCGCTGGATTGTTGTGACAGCACAAATCCAAATATGATTATAATTACGACACATACCAGTAGGATGATTTTTGCTTTTTTCATAAATCTGGGTTAATTATAAATTTGCGGGTTTTTCTTAAAATTTGAAAAATGAAATTTCACTTAACTTATTTTTATACGAATTATTTTCGTAGTTGGATCTAAAATTTGTATAGTATACGAGCCTGTGTTACTTTGCAATAAGTATCAAACCTATCTGTACTTTAACAAACTATAAAGAAAGTATGCAAATGCAATTAGAGCGAACAGAACAGGAATTACAAGTTAGAAACTATAGCCCCAAAACGGTAAAAAGCTATCTCTATGGGTTGCGGGAATATTTTGGTTTTAAAAAAATTAACTTGGAAATTTTGGACATTTTGTGCTTTCCAGAAAAGAAATTGAGGACATATTGCAGTCAACCCGGAATACAAAACATAAACTTTTATTATCGCTTGCCTATGGTGTAGGACTATGGGTCAGTGAAGTTACGGCATTGAGGGTGAGGGATATGGATTTAGAGGAAATGACTTATTAAACACACTCTAGAGATGCGCGCTCTTGCCTAAGTTTAATTTATGTGGTATAGTCTTTGACACTTAATAATTGTTCTATAGAAAGTGGCCCTTCTTAAAGAAAGATGGGTGTGTGCTCTATACAGCAATTGTGAGATTAATAATTTGCTGTATAGATCCAAGATTTTTTTGGGTGTACACAGGAAATACACATATGTATGTACCAACGCACCAGTTTAAGAACCGGGCGACAATTCCGTTCCAAAAGAATAAACTACTCTAGTTTTAGTAGAAGCCCAAGAGGCGCGCAAAGAGGCGGCGCGAGAGGAGGAAGAGGCGGGAGATTTAAGCCAGCTTTAGACATCGCGCAATTTATTGAGAAATCAGCTCGCGGGATAGATGTAAAACAAGTGATCATCAAACATGCGTTTGGTGATTTTAATTTTTCTCCAGAGCTTAAACGCAACCTTGAAAGGAGAAATTATATTCAGCCAACGCCGATTCAAGATCAGGCGATTCCACATATTTTGGAAGGCCGGGATTTAGTTGGACTTGCTTCCACAGGTACCGGAAAAACCGGCGCGTTTCTTCTTCCATTGATTGAAAAAATTCACAAAGACCGCTCGCAAAAAGTTTTAATCATTGCGCCAACGCGCGAACTTGCCGAGCAGATCAACTCTGAATTCAGAATGTTTGCGTATGGCATGAACATATTTTCCGCGCTCTGCATCGGCGGCATGCCGACATATAAACAATTGAACGCGTTAAAGATGAACCCGCACGTTATCATCGGCACTCCGGGAAGATTGGGAGACATAGCGGATAGAAAAGCAATCGTTTTTTCATCTTTTAATAACGTCGTTGTGGATGAAATTGACCGCATGCTGGACATGGGTTTTATAAAACCAATCGGCGATATTTTGAAATCGTTGAATCCAAAAAGGCAGTCTCTCTTTTTCTCCGCGACCATCCCGGCTCCTATCCGTAAATTGGCGCAACAGTTTTTGAATAATTTTATTATGGTTGAGATTCAGTCAGGCGTTACAGTGCACAACATAAATCAAAAAGTCATCCGCACAGATAACCGAATAATGAAGTTTGATAAACTCAAAGAAATTTTGACCTTGCGCGAGGCCGAGAAAGTGCTTATCTTTAATGAAACAAAACGAGGCGTGGACGTGCTTACTCGGGACCTAAAGGACAGCGGGTTTAGAGCTTTGTGCATTCACGGCGATAAGCATCAGCGCGAACGGCAGAGATTTTTAACGCAGTTTAGGGAAAATAAAGTGCAGATTTTGGTTGCGACCGATGTCGCCTCGCGCGGGCTTGATATTAAAGACGTAACGCACGTGATTAATTACACGGTTCCTGAAACCTACGACGATTATATTCACCGCATCGGAAGAACCGGAAGAAGCGGAAGCAAAGGCACTGCAGTAACGTTTATTGAATAGTCTATGAACTATCAGGAAATTCGCAATATCGCGATAATCGCGCACGTTGATCACGGCAAAACCACTCTCGTTGACCAGATGATGAGGCAGACAGGAATGAGCGAGGAAGGCGTGAGTATGGATTCTAACGCGCTTGAAAAAGAACGAGGGATTACCATTTACGCGAAAAATGCGTCAATGTTTTATCGCGGAACGAAAATAAATATCGTTGATACGCCTGGGCACGCTGATTTTGGAAGCGAAGTTGAACGCGTCATCCGGTCAATTGACTGCGTTCTTTTAGTCGTTGACGCGGCAGAAGGGCCCATGCCGCAGACCAAATTTGTTCTGAAAAAATCGCTTGAGCTTGGATTGAAGCCCATTGTCGTACTCAATAAAATTGATAGAGCTGCGGCGCGGATAAACGAAGTCCACGATTTGGTTTTAGAACTCTTTATGGACCTCGGCGCGAATAACGAGCAACTGGACTTTGTAACTGTCTACACTATTGCCATAAAAGGCATAGCCAAACTGCATCTTGAAGATGAATCCGAGGATCTTACGCCGCTTTTTGAGACCATACTTAAACACGTGTCGCGAGCATTGCAAGATGCAAGCGCGCGCCTTCGCATGCAACCGTTTAATCTTGCCTACGATGATCACTTGGGACGCCTTGCGATCGGCAGAATTTACGAAGGAACCATAACAGTCGGACAAAAAGTTGTGATACAAAACTCCGCGCTTGAAAAAAGGCTGGCGAGAGTAACAAAATTATACACGTTCAATGGATTTAAAAGAGAGTCTGTTGAATCAGCTCTTGCCGGCGACATTGTGATGGTTGCCGGAATAACGGACATTGATATCGGCGAAACTATATGCGAAAACGAGGATCAGGAACCGCTTCCGGCAATTTCTATAGACGAGCCCACAATCTCACTTGATCTTCTTGTAAACAATTCTCCGCTTGCGGGGCGCGACGGAAAATTTGTAACAAATGGTCAAATCAAAGAGCGTCTGCAAAAGGAGCTTGAAGTAAATGTCGGGTTATCGGTTGATTTTTCTGGATCGGCGTATTATAGAATTTATGGACGAGGCGAAATGCATATTGCTATATTACTTGAGAATATGAGGCGCGAAGGATATGAAGTCCAGGTTTCACAGCCGCAGGTGATTATCAAAGAAGTTGACGGCGTGAAATGCGAACCGTTTGAAGAATTAACGACGGATGTCCCGAGCGCTTGCTCTGGGGTTGTTATTGAAAAACTTTCGCGAAGACGCGGCAGAATGCTTCGTATGCAACAAATTGGGAACACAACGCGCATGGTTTTTGAAATTCCAACGCGCGGGCTTTTGGGATACCGTGGCGAGTTTGTGGTGGATACGCGCGGGAATGGGATACTCGCATCAGAAGTTATCGGATTCAAACCTTATGTCGGCGAAATTGAAAAACATTTAACCGGCTCTATGGTTTCCATGACAACAGGTAAATCGCTCGGATTCGGGCTTTTTAATTTACAAGCGCGAGGGAATTTATACATCGGGCCAAATACCGATGTGTATGAAGGCATGGTTATAGGGAACGTCTCCAAAGGCAACGACATGGCAGTGAATCCAACTAAAGGAAAGCAACTCACAAATATGCGCGCTTCTGGGACCGATGATGCCATCAACCTTACGCCCCCGGTTCCGATTACAATTGAACGTGGCCTTGAAATTATGCGCGACGACGAGTATTTGGAAGTAACCCCCAAAAATATCCGCTTGCGAAAACAAGTTTTGAAAGAAAACGAACGATTAAGGGCGAGGTAGGAAGACGAACTCATGCCAAAATTTTGTCAAGGTGTTTGAGAAAATATTCAACCGGAAGAACTTGGATATTCCCATCCCATCGCGCGCGATTTCCACCATATATAAGATACGCGCGCGCCATTGGGTATTCTTTAAGAAATGCAAAAAGTCCTTTCAAATCATCTGTAGCGCCGCGCGCGCTGCGTTTCACCTCAATCGCCACAATCCCGCGCTCGCCATATAACACAATATCCACCTCCTGACCCGCGATTGTGCGCCAAAAATACATTTGATAACCATAGCGCAGATAGTCATTCAAGGCGGCAATTTCCTGCATTACAAAGGTTTCAAGCGCCGCCCCATCAATATCTTCAGGTGTGTCAAGCGGACCTTTTGGGCGCAATGCTCGAAAGACGCCTGCGTCAAAAAAATAAAACTTCGGGTGCGCAACTATCCGCCGTTTGGCTTTTTTGGTAAATACTGGAATCCGCTTTGCGATGAGCAAATCCTCAAGGATTGTAAAATAGTGTTCCACTACTTTGCGGTTGATTGCGCACTCTCGCGCGACCTCTGATATATTCAAAAGTTGCGCCTGCGAAAAACTCGCGGTCTCCAAAAAACGGCTAAACGCGCCAAGATTGCGTGTCAGCCCCTCTTGCTGAACCTCCTCGCGCAGATACGTCGCCACATACGACTCCACATATCGCCCCGGTTCGTGCTCATGAAATGTGGAAGGGAGGTGTCCATAGCGCAAAGCATGCGATAAAGTAAAATCATCGCCTAATTCAGATACGGTGAGCGGATGCATAAATAAAGTAAGCGCGCGGCCTGCGAGAAGATTTACATCTTTACGCATAAGCTTGCGCGCGCTTGACCCTGTCAGAGCAAAAATAAGACCGCGTTCCTCAATCAGCCGATGCGCCTCATGGAGCAAAGCGGGGACTCTTTGCACTTCATCTAAAACAACAATGTCATTCCACGGCATGGGGATTCTCTCTGCAAGCCGAGATGGTCTTGCTAAAAAATCGTTATATATCTCGGAATCAAGAAGGTCAAAATACAGAGCGCGCGGAAACTGCGCCTTGAGCCATGTGGTTTTTCCTGTACCGCGCGGGCCGAACAAAAAGAAGCTTTTATTTTTTGGTGGTATAAGTATTCTAGTATACATAACTCCATTTTATATAAAAAAGTGGAGTTTGTCAAGCCAAAAATTATTTTCGTTATGAAAGAATATGGTCTTTTTTGACAGAGCACGAACGATTAAGGGCGAGGTAGGGGTGTGAAATTAAGAGAAACAAAAAAGAAAAGCTCCGACTTTGTCTGAACACAGTCGGAGCTTTTGGTTTAGATTACCTCTATATAAGAGGTCTCCTAAACAGCACCTCTACTATTTCCTCCGGCACACCCTTTAGCATCATCAGAGTCATAGGCATGATAGCCTCTTCTCTTTCTGATAAAGGAAATTGGCCACCTTCTATTTTATTCATTAATATCGATATCTCATCTTTAGATATCGGAAGACGGTCTGTTGGACCAACCACTTGCTTGACGTCCCCACTCCTGTCCACTGTTACCTCGCACTCATTGAGCCTTAAAGTGCGCAAATCAGCGGCGGGGAGATCAAAGCCAGTAAATTTCCATTCGATCCTTTGCCCATTTATCTCCATCATTGTCAAAGACCTCATTGCACGGATCAGTCGTCCATGCTAAAGTTGTTCCGGGTATATAAAAGTATCTTAATGCGCATTTACGCATTATCGTCCTCCAAGACGCACGAGCTTTTTTATACCCCTTTTTATTTTCAACTGATTATCAGCTGAAAACCTGACAACATAGCAGAGTATTATAATTTTGTCAATACTAGCAGTCAAATAAGTATCTAATTTTACTCTAAAAATATGATAAAAATCAAACTATACATTATTTTGTTAAAATCTATTGACACAAAATTGTCTCTTTGATACAATAAAAACCGTTATGCAACAGAGCGATCATACTATAGAAGAGGTACTTAAAACTATCGGTTTAAGCGAGAAAGAAGCGCAAGTTTATCTGGGTCTTTTAGAGTTAGGAAGAGGAACAGTAAGCGCGGTGGCGCGTCGTGCCGGCATTAATCGCACATCAGGTTATCATCTATTAGATAGTATAATAGCAAAAGGTCTAGTGAGCGTTTCTGGAAAAGAGCCAAAGCAGGAATATGTTGCAGAGTCTCCAGATAAAATAATCGCGCTTTTAAAAAAGCAACTTGAAGCTGACGTAGCTCGGTTAAAGGCGGCAGAAGAATTAGTGCCCCAATTAAAGTCGCTTCACAATGTAACCAATCGTCCGCGCGTGAGATTTTATGAAGGCAAAGAAGGGTTGATGCAAGTTTATGAAGATACTCTCACATCGCGCGAGCCAATCCTCGCATACGCAACTTTTGAGGATATGCATAGAACATTGCCAAACTACTTTCCTCTTTATTACAAACGCCGCGCGGCAAAGGGAATATATATTCGCGGAATTGTCCCTGACACTGAAATGGCTAGAGAAAGAATTAAACATAACCAAAAAGAAAAAAGAGAGGTAGCTTTAATTCCAGCGGACAAATTTTACTTCTCCCCGGAAATCAACATCTATGATAATAAAGTTATGATTGCCTCATGGAGAGAGAAATTGGGCATTATCATTGAAAGCGATGAAATCGCAGACGCTATGAAAAAAATTTACGAGCTCGCGTGGGTTGAGGCAAAACGTTTGGATGAGAAGAAAAGCGATCACAACCCCTTAAACATCGGCAAACCGTTTTCCGGGCTTACTGGCACATAAATTGTACCAGCTCTTTCTTTTAACCCTTGAATATATTGATACTGCAAATATCGTTCTGTTAAACTTTCATTGATAATTTTTTGCGCGTCTCTCTGCCCTTGGGCTTCTATCCGTTTTCGTTCCGCTTCTTTTTGCTCTTTTGCTAGTATAAAATCAAAACGCTGGGCTTCTTGCTCGGCGCGCAATTTCTCTTCAATTGCATCTGCCAGTTTTTGCGGAAGAACCACATTTCTGATGAGCACGTCCTCAACCGCAAATCCTCGCTGGTTAAGTTGGGCTTTGATATTTTCCAAAATTTTTTGCCCGGCCTCTTCACGTTTTTCTGAATAAAGCGCGTTCGCATCAAACTGCGCCACAACTCCGCGGATACTGCTTCGTATAGTTGGACGGAGAATTTTGCTTTCATATTCCTTTCCGATTTTTTTGTAAATTTCCGATGCTTCCGTGTCTATTATATGATACAGGGCAGTGATGTCTAAGTTTACGGTAAGCCCCTCTTTTGTAAGCACATTGATTGAGTCATCAGCCTTTATTTGTCCCTCTCCGGTGCGGGATGTCATAGTATAATCGTTCGTTTGTGTGCTCATTGCAACTACGCGCGCGAAAGGAATTTTGAACTGAAGCCCTGGTTGCAGTTCTCTGTCAAACGCGCGCCCAAAAAAATCCATCACACCCACATGCCCTGCAGGCACAACGGTAAGTGTGATGGAAAAAAGAATAAAAATAACCAAAAGAACGATAAATAGGCCAACAGCGCGGCGCAGATTTTTCAAAAAAGGGATCTTGAATAACAAGTCTTTTTGGTCTATCATAGAAGCGAGTCATTGTTTTGAGCCTGACGCTTTTGGTTTTTGACACGAACGCGCGAAGAGCAAAACAAGAATTATTAAAATACGATTACGATTATTATAGTATACTCCAAGATAATAGGAATTAAAAGCCTTGCAAAACGCGGCATTGCGTTTTCTAAAAGAGAGGTGTATTTTTCTAGATATGAAAATAGGCATACCAAAAGAGATCAAAGATAAAGAAAATCGCGTGTCGCTCGCGCCGGTTGGCGCCAAAATGCTTGTGAAGCAAAAACACGCGGTTATCATTGAAAAAAACGCAGGAGCTGGCGCGGGTTTTGAAGATACAGAATACACCGCGGCTGGCGCAAAAATTGGCACTGCTAGCGAGGTATGGAACACGGATTTAGTCGTTAAGGTAAAAGAGCCGCTTCTACATGAATATCATTTTTTGAAAGGACAAATGTTGTTTACGTATCTTCATCTTGCCGGCGTGACAAAAACTTTAACAGACGCGCTTTTGGAAACTAAAACAACCGGCATTGCGTATGAAACTGTTGAGGACGAATATAAACGTTTGCCGCTTTTGGCGCCGATGAGTGCCATTGCCGGGAATATGGCAGTGCATGTCGGCAGTTATTATCTTGCGAAAGTAAACGGCGGCAAAGGGGTGCTTTTAGGCGAAGCGCTTGGAAATTTTTATGGCAAAGTGGTCGTTATCGGAGACGGAGTTGTCGGGCGGCACGCGGCAAAGACGGCTTATGGAATGGGCGCGAGCGTATATCTTTTTGGTCGTCATGAGGAGCGGATGGGCCATTTACGCGAGAGCATCGGACGCGATGCGCATATTTTGTTGTCTCGTCCTAAAGATATTGCCAAAGAGGTGAAAGATGCGGATCTTATTATCGGAGCAGTGCTCGTAACCGGCGCAAAGGCACCATACGTTGTAACAAAAGAGATGGTAAAAACAATGCAAAAAGGATCGGTGATTGTGGACGTGAGTATAGATCAAGGTGGTTGCATTGAAACATCGCACCCAACTAAACATTCTGATCCGGTTTTTGCGCAGTATGGTGTTACGCACTATTGCGTTACCAATATGCCGGGCGCGTATCCGCGCACTTCAACGCTTGCATTAACTAGCGCAACTTTGCCATATGTTCTCAAACTAGCTCAAAAAGGCATTGACGCTTTGCGCGAGGATAAAAATTTTTGTAAAGGACTCAATACATATAACGGACTTTTAACATATAAACCGGTTGCGGAATCGTTAGAAATGATGCGGCAGTATCAAGAATTTGCATAGTCGTTCATTGAAACATGAAACTCTTCATCGCAGTTAAAC
>MHJU01000039.1 GCA_001818155.1 Candidatus Jacksonbacteria bacterium RIFCSPLOWO2_02_FULL_44_20
GTCAATGATATTCAGGAACACTCTGTTATCGTGAGCTGGAAGAGCAATGTGCCGATTACAAGCGAGGTGGAATTCGGCATTGTCGGAGAAGACGCGCTTGAAAGGCAGGGTAAAGATTCTCTTGCCGGAACGCACAAACTGCTTATAACAGGGCTTAAGGAGAAAACTAAATATCGGATACGCGTTGTTTCGCGCGATGCGGGAGCGCAACTTATAAGTAACGACTTTGTTGAATTTACAACTTCAATTGACGATCGCCCGCCGGTTATTTCGGAACTTGAAGCTGAAGGATTGCTTACAAAGCGCGACAGCGTGCGCGTGATTGTCTTCTGGCAGACAGACGAGCCCGGCACGAGCCAGGTGTTTTATGAAGTCGGCGTAGAGCGTGGACGCGAACTTAAACAACAAACCGTAAAAGACGAAAATTTCACCTCCGATCACACTGTTCTTATCAATGATTTTCAGTCCGGCGCATTATATCAGATTCGCGCGCAGTCTCTTGACCGCACCGGAAATGTCGGAATATCCGAGGATTACACAATCATCACGCCGAAAAAAGAAGAGAACATAATAGATATTATCGTATCGGAATTTCAGGATGCATTCGGATTTTTAAAAAGATAAAATATGAAAAAATATCTCATTGAAAGCCTTGCAAAAAAATACGATCGCGCCATTATGCGCATTAAAAAAATGGAAGCGAGCCTTCAGAGCGCAGAAAATAAAAACGCCGCAGGTTTTGCGTTCCGCCTTCTTCGCGAGCGCATAAAAGAGAACATGCTGGAATTTTTGATTGTCATTTTCGCGGATTCATCCGAAAGTTTCATAATACTAAAAAAGCGCGATGAATTTGCCGTGTGCGATGTTTCTTATGTTGAGTATCGTTTGTACAGTCGCAAAATGAAACTTCTTTCCCTTGGCGGTATGTCGTCAGTCTTGTTTGCCACTCTTATTGTGAGTTTTATCGTAAGTTTCATCATGCCGAATTTTCAGGCACTCGCCGCAACTTTCAGCTGGTCGCAGACGAACTGGAACGGTAGCACGGACGGCGGCGTGTATCCTACTCACGCGGACAACCGAACCAACTGGACCAAATACAGTTCCAAAAATATTACTGTTGACGCGTCTCAAAATGGGGTTCTCACAACAAGCGACAGCGTAGTTATTGTCGGGCAGACCGACTCGGATTTTAATGCCGGAACAGTTGGATCGTTTACAGAGGTTGTAACCGGGCAAAATAAGGTGCGCTTAAAAATAGCGCAATAGAATATCATATTATGACCCCATGGATCCGATTATTAAAATCGAAAATGTCAATGTTGTTTACAATGCCGGAGAAGGCGCAAAAGAGATGGGCGCGCTTTCTGATATCACGATTGATATTTATCCGAAAGAGTATGTCGTATTTTTTGGCCCCTCCGGTTGCGGAAAATCAACTCTTCTGAACGTTGTCGCTGGGTTGGAGCGTGTCGCAAGCGGGCGGGTGCTTGTTGCCGGCCGCGATCTCACAACGCTTAAAGATGAGGAAATTGCGATGTATCACCGTCATGAGGTCGGGTTTATATTTCAGGCGTACAACCTTATCGGAACGCTCTCGGTAGTGGAGAATATCGCTCTTCCGCAGATGTTTGACGGAAAATCAAGACGCGAGTGGCTAAAGAGCGCTTACACAATGGCGGAACGTTTTGAAATTTCCGAACATGCAAAAAAACTTCCTCAAGAACTTTCCGGAGGACAGCAACAGAGAGTGGGCATTGCCCGCGCGCTCATTAATAACCCCGCGATCGTTCTCGCGGACGAACCCACAGGAAATTTGGACTCAAAAAATGTCCGTCGCGTGCTTGATATTTTTCAGGATTTGAATTTAAAAGAGGGAAAAACTCTTATTCTCGTAACGCATTCGCCGGAAATGCTCGGGGAAGCTGACCGTATTGTATATCTTAAAGACGGCAAGATCATTGATGAAGTGCAAAACAAGGAGCGCAAACTCTTAAAACCGAAAACTGAAGAAGAAAAAAAACTTGCCAGTTCAGACTCCGCTTTTCCATGGAAACGATTTTTGCGCGACGCGTATGTTCCGGCAAGCGTTAAATCGGAAAAGCTCGCGGAGTTTGTTCTCGGCGTTCCTTCGGAAGAAAAAGTCGCACGTATGGAAGGTTTGATCGAGAAGCGTCTGCAGGGCATTCTGAACTCGCAGGATTTTGTCGCGGCGCTTGACCGCTCTTATTACAGAGGCGGATCAGGGCTTGATAAACGTCGCGCGAAGCATCTCGGTGAGTACACAGAGCACGTGCTTAAAGTCGCGCGAGTAATTCGCCGCATCAGCTCGTTTTCCGAAGAAGAGCAGGTAAATGTCATTACAATTCTTTCCGATAATCTGCTCCAAACTTTGCGGTTATCGCTGAACGAAGATCAGAAAGAGTTGTTGCGTAATCTTCTAAAAGACAGGTTTGCGAACCGCATCGGTCCTAATGAAGTCAAAAAAGTGCTTGACGCGTCTCTTAAAAAAGGAGGGCTTGGGCTACGGAGGCAAACTGCTGTGCGCGTAATGGAGTATATTGAACTTGCGATTCTCATTGCATCAAAAACGCCGGGAGAAAATGGGGAAGTAAAAAAGAACACGAGTATCGCCTCCTCAAAAGCGGAACCGCCTCTCCTGCTTCTCCCTCCTCCATCTCCATGATTTTCTTTAACCTGCTTCACCTCTCAATCCGCAATTTTAAAAATATGAAGCTCCGAAGCATGCTTACCGTACTTGGCATTGGTATCGGCATAGGAGCTATTTTATTTTTGGTCTCTTTGGGGCAGGGTTTGCAAAGACTTTTAATTGAGCGCATCACAACAGCAGAGGCTCTTCTTACGCTTGATATTCTTCCTCCGGGCGGGGATAAAATAATACTGAATAAGGAGTCTCTTGAACGAATACGCGCGATTCCTGAAGTCGCAGAAATCAGCCCGGTTAAATCAGTAAAAGCGCGGGCGAGTTTTGAGGGCGTAACCGCGGGCATAACCGCGAATTTTGTTGAAGACAATTTTTTTCGCCTCTCCGGTTTAGACAAACAACTTACAAAACAAAAAAGTCAGGCGCGCGATGTCGGCGCTATTATTTTTGAGAATGAAAAGAGCGTCATTATTTCAACAGCTGTCGCAAAACTCCTTTCTATGGATGATCCTATAAATAAAATTATTGATATTAAAATCGCGTCAGAAAACGATCTGCCTGTAACTGTGGAGAGTTTTACGATTGTAGATACAACAAACGACGAACTTTCCAGTCTAGTGTACATTCCGACACGCGCATATCCGCAAGGACAAGATATTGTTTATGACAACATGAAAGTCAGCGTAACCTCAACAGTCGCGCTTGAGCCTGTGCGTGAAACAATTGTTGAAAGCGGATTTTTGGTTTCAGCGCTTTCAGACACGGTTCGTCAGGCAAACCGGGTATTTTCAATTATGAAAATAATTTTGGCGATTTTCGGCATCATCGCGCTTATCGTTGCCGCGATCGGAATGTTCAACACAATGACCATTGCGCTTCTTGAACGCACCAATGAAATCGGCATCATGCGTTCAATCGGGGCATCGCGCAAAGATATATGGGTCATGTTTCTTACTGAAGCGCTGGTTATAGGTTTTTTGGGCGGGGTCTCCGGAGTGGGGGTCGGTGTCGGAGGCGGGGAACTCACAAATGTCGGGCTGAATTTTCTCGCCTCGCGTCTTGGCGGAGAATCGCTGGATGTTTTTTATTATCCAGTATGGTTCATGATCAGTATTGTGTTATTTTCCACTCTTGTCGCTTTAGGCACAGGTTTTTATCCGGCCCAGAGGGCGGCTCATCTTAATCCGCTTGACGCCTTGAGATATAAATAACCGCTATGAATTCATCTGTTTTCAAAACTTTTATCTCTCCTTACCACGCGTTTTCTCTGCACAGCGCGCGGTATCGGCATGTCGTTCCCTACTGCGTTTTCGCCCTTGTCGCGCTTCCTCTCATGTTTCTTTTTTTCCGTTCAATTTCTGTGTATTATATGGGGCATGTCATTGTGTTTATTTTATTTCCGCTTTTTTTGTGGGTATATTTGAATACCGATGAAGTTACCGACATTAAACTTGACGTGATTAAAGTTGTTGTTTTGACTACATTTTATTTTTCGTATCTTCTCGCGCTATCCTGGGTTATGACGCGAGTTATTAAAGCGACGCTCACGTTTGAATATATGCTGATTACGCTCGGGTATATTTTTCTTCTGTTTATCGTCGCCGTAATGATAACAGGCGCGTCTTTTTTTCATCGCTATGCGCAACGCATCATCAGAGCAAAAAATATATAAAGTTTTGTTTGTTGACGATCATAAGCCGTTTTTGGAAATGTATTCCTTGAAATTCAGTCAGTCCGGGTTTGAAACCGCTGTGTGTCAGGATTCGTCAAAAGTATTGGAACTCGCGCGCCAGACGCGTCCGGATATTATTTTTCTGGATCTTGTTATGGGGAAACATGACGGCATTGAAGTGCTGAAACAATTGAAGTCAACTCTTGAGACAAAGTGGATTCCGGTTGTGATGTTTTCAAATATAGACAACGCCGCTGATAGGGATTTGTGCATAAAAAATGGAGCGAGCCATTATCTTGTGAAAATCCGCTTTACCCCTACAGAGCTCGCGGAGTATGCAAGGAAGGTGTTAACTTTAATGTAAATTTTTACGACATTTCAAATGCGAAGACGTATTGCTAAAAAAATTTATGAAGTATACTCTAAAAGAAATCATAAGAAACTAATAAATGGGTTATAAAGAAAAGTTTATGTTTTTTAGTTTCTCTGTTTTTTAGTTTCTAGTTTTTGACATGGACACTCAACAGCAATCAGCAAGCGCGGAAGAAAGCGCATCCCCCGCGGCAAGTTCAGTATACAGCGGACTCATTACTGACCCGCTTGTTAATTCAAGAAAAACACTTTCTATTTCATGGAACGTTTATAAAGGGCAGTGGAAAAGTTATGCCGGGCTCGTTCTTCTTATTTTGGCAAGCATGCTAGTGCCGCTTATGGCATTTATCTTTATCGTTTTCGGAGGCTTATTTTTGAAAAACGCGGCGCCGAATTTTTCTGCGATAATGGGCGGTTTAAGCGCGGTAACTGTTACAATCGGTGTCCTGCTTTTTATTCCGTTTATCATTTGGATCTTACTTCTTGCCTACACCGGAGTGCTCCTCCCGGGATTTGCAGATGAACGCGCTCGAATCGGAACCGTTTTCAAATTCACATGGAGCAAATTTAGATCACTCTTGTGGGTTGCTATCCTTTATAGTTTTATTATTGCGGTCGGAATACTGCTCTTTATAATCCCCGGCATTATTTGGAGCATTTACTATTGCATGGCTTTTTACGCATGCGCTTTTGAAGACAAGCGCGGTATGGATGCGCTCCGAAGAAGCAAGGAACTTGTAAAAGGATATGTGTGGACGATCATGCGCCGATGGGGATTTTGGATGTATTTTGCGCTTCTCTCCGGCATTGTTGGAACAATCCCATTATTTGGCTGGATTTGGAGTATCATCGCTCTTTTCATAATCACGCCGTTTCAGTATGTTTATTATTTCTCGGTATATCTCACGATCCGGGAGCGAAAAAATAAAGGGTTTGCGACAGACGTCGCAACAGGCAGGCAAAAAATGAACACGATTTTGCTTCTTTTTGGTCCAGTGTTTTTATTTACGATTCTTGTAATTATAGGAATAGCATCTAAAACCTCTGATAATTCAAACGCGTTTGAAGAGTTTGAGGATAAAAATATAACCGGAGAAGAGGCGTTATAAATAAAATCTGTGACCTACGACACCATAACAATCGGCACTGCGGCGATTGACGCGTTTTTGCAGATTCGCGATGTTAAAACAAGAACCGACAAACAAACTTTTACACGCGAATACGCATTCCCGCTCGGCGGCAAAGTGCCGATCACGCATTTAGAAGAACATTTTGGAGGAAATGCCGTTAATGCGGCAGTCGGATTTTCGCGGCTTGGCCTCAAAACAGCGATTCTCACATCTCTTGGAACTTCCGCTGTTTCGGAAACGCTTATCACTTATCTCAAGAAGAGGTCTGTCGCAATAGAGTGGATTTCAAAAAGCAAAAAATCCGCGATCAATCGCTCATATATCCTTGACTGGGAAAAAGACCGTTCGGATCGCGTAATTCTCTCCTATCATCAGCCAAAAGATTTCCGCAATCTCCGATTTCCAAAAACGCGCTTTCTCTATCTCACATCGCTCGGGGAATACTTTGAAGAGGTGGCAAGGCAGATACCAAAAACTCCGCGACTCATTTTTAACCCTGGAGGATACGAACTCTCGCTTGGGGCGCATGCGTTGTTGCCGATTTTAGAACGCGCTGAAATTTTAATAGTCAATAAAACAGAAGCCGCGAATCTTCTGAACGTAGAGGAAAAGGCGACTTCTGACCACTTTCTTATCAGCCACATTTCACGGCTTGGCCCTAAAATTGTCGTTGTGACTTCCGGAAAACACGGAGCGTCTGCCGGAGGAAGAGACGGCACAGTGCTTTTTGAACGCTCAATTCCGCCGGATGATCTCCAGGAGGTGACAGGCGCCGGCGACGCGTTTGCTGTCGGATTCACTTCTGCTTATTTCTATGGAAAAAAATTGACTGAATGTCTCCGATGGGGCGCATTAAACGCCACTGCCTGTATTCAAAAAATCGGCGCGCAAAACGGACTCTTGACCATTGGAGCATTAAGGAAAAGATATAAAATGGAGTATGGGGAAAATTGACATAAAAACTACGCGCGTAAAATCCACTCCCTTTTCAACCGCGCAAACTCCCTGTCTTTAAGGCTCGCGCGAATTTCCTCCATCACCTTCAACATAAAACGCAAATTATGAATTGTTGCGAGGCGAAACGCCGTCATCTCATCCGCTTTGAAAAGATGACGCAGATAAGCGCGTGTATACGTAACGCACACGCGACAATCGCACCAGTCGCACACGCGCGAAAAATCGTCTTTGTATCGCGCGTTCATGAGATTAATGCGGTGTCCGCGCTTTGATCCGGCGCCTTTGGAATAGAGAAGCCCGTGGCGCGCAATGCGCGCTGGCGCAACGCAATCAAACATATCAACGCCGCGTTCTATGACTGTAAAAAAATCAGCCGGCGAAAACCCGACGCCCATCGCGTAGATGGGTTTTTCTTTTGGAATCTGCGGCGCGAGATATTCCAAAATTTCCGCGGTTCGCTTCATATTATATCCGATTGACTCTCCGCCGATCGCAACGCCGTCAAAATTCATAGAACTGATAATCCGCGCGCTTTTTTTTCGCAATGTTTTGAATCTTCCACCTTGAATTATGCCGAATAAAAGTTGACGATTTGTAATTTGTGATTTGTAATTTGACATTGCGGCAATACAACGTTCTGCCCACTTATGCGTCCTATCCATCGCCTCCTTTGTATATGAATATGAGCTAGCCTCATCGCTTGCCTCATCAAACGCCATAATAATATCAGCTCCTAAATCATGCTGAATTTGCACGGCGATCTCCGGAGTAAAACGATGCGCGTTGCCGTCAAGATGGGATACAAACGTGGCGCCGTCATCGTCAATTTTACATAGTGAATTTTTACGCGCGCCTTTGCCAAGGCTCCACACCTGAAACCCGCCGCTGTCGGTTAAAATCGGGCGATCCCAATTCATGAATTTATGCAAACCGCCGGCGCGTTTAATAATCGGCACAGCGCCGCGAAGATATAAGTGATAGGTATTTGCGAGGATAATCGGAGCTCCGATTGAACGCGCATCATCAGAGTCAAGCCCTCCCTTAAACACTGCTTGAGTTGCAACAGGCATAAAAACAGGCGTCTCTATGACGCCGTGATCGGTGCGCAAATATGCAAGACGCGCGCGGGCGCTTAAATCTTCTTGTATGATTTGGAAATTAGACATTGAATCTCTGTCATTTCACATATTCCGTCTCTCTCCAATTCCTTCCCGCTTTTGCGGAAACTTTTAACGGCACTTTCAATGTAACAGCGTTCTCCATTTCTGTTTTAATGATACGCGCCCATTCTGTAACAACATTTTCCCGCGCTTCAAACACCAATTCATCATGCACCTGTAAAAGCATTTTAATATCACTGCTTGATTTCCGCTTCTTGATTTCCGCTTCTATTTTTATCATCGCAAGTTTCGTAATATCAGCGGCAGTTCCCTGCACAGGCATGTTGATAGCCGCTCGTTCAGATACAGAGCGCAAAAGAGGAGAGCTGGAATTTATGTCTCCCAAATAACGCCTTCTTCCGTAGAGCGTTTCCACAAATCCCAGCTTTCTCGCTGACTCAATCACTTCCCGCAAAAATAAAAATACCCGCGGGTATAACGCGCGATAGCGGTCAATAAAATTTTGGGCTTCCTCAAAACTTAGTGAGAGCCGCTCTTTGAGTCCGCGTGGACCGAGCCCGTATAATACGCCAAAATTTGCCTCTTTTGCGCTCCTTCGTTCATCTGCGGTCACCTCGCTCTCTTTTTTATTAAAAAGCCGCGCGGCAGTTCTCGTATGCACATCTTTGTCATCAATAAAGGTTTGAATAAGATGCTCGTCTCCTGCCAAATGCGCTACTATGCGAAGTTCAAGTTGAGAATAATCAAGCGATAACAGGCGATACCCGTCTGCGGCGACAAACGCGCGGCGGATTTCGCGCCCGATATCGGTTTTAACAGGGATATTCTGCATGTTCGGTTCCGAAGAAGAGAGCCGTCCGGTTGCGGCGATCGTCTGATTAAAACTTGTGTGAATACGGCCTGTTTCTGGGTGAACTAAAAGTGGCAGAGATTTAATGTAAGTTGAATTCAGTTTTGTAAGTTCGCGATATTCAAAAATCGGTTCAATGATTTTGTGCGCGCCTCGCAATTTTTCAAGTTCAGTCGCGGCTGTTGAAACGCCTGTTTTCACCTTGCGAATGCCTTTGGTCTGAATTAGCAATTTGCTGAAGAGCACATCTTTCAATTGTTGCGGTGAGTTGATATTAAACACGCACCCCGCAAGCGAATAAATCTCCTGTTCAATTTTTTTTATTCTCATCGCAACCTTTTCCCCTAGCTCTTTCAGTACTGCCGTGTCTATTTGAATGCCTGTCCGTTCCATCTCCTCTAAAATCGGAACGAGCGGCATTTCAATTGAGTAAAACACATCTGTCAGGTTTTTTTTCTTGATTTCGGAAGACAGTTTTTCGTACAGCCTGAATGTATAGCATATCTCATTCCGCATGCGGATTCCGAAATGATCAAAAATGAGCGCATCAAACCTGTACTGACGCGCGCCCGGGTTTAAAATGTATGCGGCGATCATGGTGTCAAAGTACGCGCCTCGCATAGAGATGCCAGCGTTTTTCAGCGCGGCAATGTCAGATTTTATATTATGGCCAATTTTTTTTACTTTTGGATTTTCAAGGATCGGTTTTATAAACGATACGAAGAGAGCCGGAATGTAGTATGCCTTTTTTGTATTAAACGATAGACCCACGCCCGCTAGTTTCGTTGTAATTGAGTCAGGAGAACCGGTTTCAGTATCAACAGCTATAACAGTTTCTTCAGAAACCTCGCGCGCGAATTTTTTCGCTTCGTCCGCGGTTTTGATATGAACATAAGAAATTTCTTCGTCAACAGTAGTTTGAGCTCCGGAAACGTGATAAGAATCCTCAATTTTCTGAAGAGGAAAAGAAAGCGAGCGAAAAGCGTATTTTTGAAATACAGACATCACTTCATCAGGCTTGAAACGCGGGAAAGCCGCCTCGTCAAAAGAAAATCGCAACTCCACGCAATTATCAATTTGCGCAAGTTTTTTTGAAAGCGCCACAGCATCGCGCGATTCTTTCACTTTTTCAAGGACTGCCTCTTTGATTCCGAATTTCTGGAGAATATCCGCCTCTCCTGTTTGGTCCAGTTGTTTATATAGAGCATCAATTGAACCAAACGCTCTCATAAGATCAATCGCGGTTTTCTCCCCGATTCCGCGCGCGCCAGGAATGTTGTCGGACGGATCGCCGCGAAGAGCCTTAAAATCCACGAGCTGTTCCGGAAAAAGTCCGCCGTAGCGTTCCCGAACTTCTTTAGGTCCGTAGACGACTGTTTTTGTAACTCCTTTTTTTAATGTGTACACAGAAGTCGCAGAATCCACAAGCTGAAGCGTATCCATATCTCCTGTAACAATAATATTTTTTGTTTCTTTATTCTTAACTCTTGATTCTTTAACAAGCGTGCCTATCAAATCATCAGCCTCAACGCCGGTCTTTTGAAAATACGGAATGTTGAATGCGTCCAGCAGCTCCTGAATAATCGGAATCTGATCATACAATTCCCGCGGCTTTTTCTCCCTGTGCGCTTTATACTCTTTGTAAAGTTTATCGCGGAACGTCTTGCCTTTTGAATCAAAACAGACTGCGATTGCGGAGGGTTTGATCTCGCGTATGGCTTTCAAAAAAATCATCATGAATCCATACGCCGCGTTTGTAACAACTCCGTTTGGGGCTTTCATTGTTTGTGGGATGGCGTGCCACGCCCGATGAAGAAGCGCGTTGCCGTCAATAATCATAAATTTTTCGCTTGTTTGACTCATAGCGAGGGTATGATACCATTCAGGAGTCGTAAAAACAAGCGGCGCGGCCCCCGTAGTTAAATGGATATAACGCTAGCCTTCTAAGCTGGAGTTGCAGGTTCGATTCCTGCCGGGGGCACCAAAATCTGACTTTGTTCGGAGTTGATACAAAGGTTGTTTCAAAAATAATCGAGTTGATGATGTTTCCGGACGCGCAGATGAAAGTATTAAAAAGGAGGACATGGAGAAGTGGATGGCTGAAAATAAGGCAAGGTTTGAAGCTGTCTAAATAAAATTTATGACATCCTTTCTGGTGTCTCTATTGTACCAAGCTCGCACCTATTTCCAAAACAAATGATTCGGAGAAAGTCCCACGCACTGGCGAGTACGCCCGCAACCCCGAAAAAAACACTCCTTGCATTTCTGATTTGGCGGGGGTGAATTTTTTCTTGAAAAAGGAAATGGTGTTTTTATTTCGGGGTTCTGCCCAAGAAGTTTCTGGGCAGTGCGTGGGGCTTCAATACGGACTCGGCTGATTTCCCGCCCGCGAGGAGCGAGGTCTCGGGGAGGAATGCGGGCGGGTTTCGGATTGGGGGTTTTCGCCGCCGAATTTCGTGCCAGTAAAACTGGCGCATCGCCACTTAAAAACAC
>MHJU01000040.1 GCA_001818155.1 Candidatus Jacksonbacteria bacterium RIFCSPLOWO2_02_FULL_44_20
CCGGATTGCGCTTCGCAAAGACGCGTAACTTTCAGAGTATTTGGTTCTTTAGTCTTTAATGTATCATCAGTTACAAACGAATTTTTCGTATCAAAAAAATCGGTTTTCACGCTGTCTGGATAATTATCGCGAACTTGAAAATCTTTAATTCTGCCCCACGGCGCGCCGGTAAATGAAAAATCAATTTGATAAGTAAGTTCGGATTCGCGGATAGAAATAAGTTTTTTTGAAAGAGTAATCGCCGGGGTTGTTTCCGAAATGAAGTAATGAATGTCTGCATTTTTCTCCGCGTTATCTGTATCGCACACTGTATTGATCGGAAGCGCGGGATCGGGATTATGTCCATGGTTAACTTCAAGATACCATTTATAATATTTATCCGATTTAAGGCAGGTTCCTGGATCATCCGCGCAGTTGGCAGAAGAACCGCCGAAACGAAATTCTGTAGCGACGCCGACATCCTGCGCGGGAAATGCTGGAGTCCATAATGTTCCGTTGTCTGACTCCTGAACATGGAGTACAAATGTCGGCTTGTCTCCGGCGCCAGCCCCCTCAATCGCGTCTGCCGGAAGCGACGGAAACCCCCATGAGAGTGTCGCGTCCAAAGGATACATAACGTTCTCATTATCCGAAGTATTTCCCGGCGCGGGATAAAGCGACTCATCTTTATATAAGGGCGGATCGTAATCATGAAAGATGTATGGGCAGACGGATTCGGTTGAAAAATTCCATGGCCCGCCGGATATCTCAGAACCATCAACTGGATTCACAGCTTTCACTGTCCATAAATACGATGCGTTAAAATCAAGGTACTGCGCGCCGCTGATAAGATTTGCAAAATTCAAAAAACGATCTACCCCCATACCAAGCGCCAAATCCGCAGAATTGGCAAAAGTATAAACAATCGCCGGAAGCGCTGGCGCTGTCTCGGTCAAAGTAACTTCATATTGTATCGGGTCGCCAGGATACGAAAGAGCAATGCCGCGATAATCATTAAAAGATTCAGGCGGATCGCTGTCTTTCCATTTCAAACGCGGTTGATAGGGAACATTCATGACGGCAACATTATTATCTTGACATACCGTATCGTCGCTCTTGCAAACAAACGGCGCTTTCGGTAAAACTTGCAAAAGATCGCACTGATATACGCTTGCTTTATTTTTGCAATAACCGAGGGTCAAACCGTCGTTAAATACCCGACCAGCAGGAGAACTGTTATAGCAGGATCCGTCCGGTTGAACTATTCCGGAAGGGCACGCGGAAATATAGCATGTTTGCCCTGCCGGCAATGCTCCTTGCACCGCACAATTGTCAAAATTTGTGCAAATCCACTTTAGTGTACTATTTATATTAAATTGACCACATACTTCCCCTTTGCGGCATAAGACGCCCATATCAGGAAATGGACACCTAACTCCTAAAAACGCCGGAACGCTCGAGTTTGAAAGCGCGCTATCCGCATACGAGCTGTCCGCGCGGGTTGCTTTTACTTTAATACTATATGAATCATTTGACGCAAGCGGGAGCGCGCCAAAATTCGCATGATGATTAGTAACCACAAACGATGAAGAATTGGCGATGCCATTTGGCCAAAAAGTGCTGTCAAATTCTTTCAGGTACACTTCATAGCCAGTCGCGTTTAGAACTACGTTCCACATGCAGGTTACGGTGTATGCGACGTCGCTCCCGGAACAAACAATATTTTGCGGCACTGAAAGGGGAGTGGTAAAACTCCACACATCGCTCCAAAGCGACCATAAGTTAGTATCGTCTTCGTACCGCACATGCCAGTAATAGCGCGTGCCATAGGAGAGCACCCCGGACGCGATCTGATGTTCAATTTTGTTTACGTCCGGGTCAGTGATGGTGATCGGGCTTGTGGTAAACGCGCCTGTTCCAAAATCAAGAGTTGGATCAACGCTCAACTGCCACTCGGTTGCCTGATGCGTATCCAATGGATTTGGATCGTCAAATGGTGATGCTTTCAAAGTTGGAGTTATACCGACTGTAGTTTCAAGCGGTGTTGCGTCAGGAGGCGCAAGGTTTAGCGGTTTATCAGGTTGCGAGTTTGGAACCCATGAGCTCTTTACTTTATAATTAACCGATGCGCAGGTATCTCCTCCTCCCTGGCTTATCGGCTGTTTACAATTAAAACTTATCCATCCAAAATTCTCCCCCCACGCGTAGCCGGCAAATTCTCCGTTTGGTTGTATAATCACGCGCTCGGGCCCAGGAGGAGGTGCAAAATCAAGCCACCCCAAACTCTCGCTCCACGCCGCGCCGGAAAGATTTCCGTTTCCGTCATTTACAACCCCATAGGACGTACTGCACCCGCTCCCGTCTGTTTCGCAATTCAAACTAATCCAGCCGCCAAAATCGCTCCATGCCCATCCGGTCACTTTCGTATCTTCAACGTTCGCGCAATTTGTCGCGTCCGGCTTAAAGTCAATCCAACCGACTGTTTCGCTCCACGCTGTGTGATAAGTGTCGTCAATGTTGCAGTGAGAAGTCGCAGACGCATTTTTCGGCGCAAACAGAAATAGAAAAAATAAAAGAACAGGAAAAAACATAACGCTTTTTCTTTTCAGGTCGCGCAAACGGTTTCGGCGTGAATACATGGGCATGGGGGTGAAAATGCTTGACAAATTTATTGAATCTAAGATATACTGCTCTTCAGAATCTACATAAAAAGACACCTCTTCACGGTTCCGTCCTGAAGCGGTGTTTTTTCTTTTTGTGCTCCAATTTTTTTTGAAGATTGTTGATGAAAACTATCTTCTCTCTGGCTGTGTTTCTTAACAAGGATGAACATGTTTTGGAATAAGGGCTGATAACTTTATAGAGTTTGCCTCGGTCGTACAAAAACTTGACTACCGAATAAAAGTCTCCGTCGCTCGTTACTATAATCGTCTTATCAAAACTTTTTTCATAATAATCAATCGCTATTTGCAAAACCATATCAGCGTCTACATTACCCTTATGGCTTCCGTCTTTGTTTGACAGCACTGGTTTAAATTTTAAGATATAGCCACTTTTTTGCAAGGAGCCGTATAAATCCTGATTCTCTGGAATATAACCGATAAACAAATAAGCCGTTGCCACTCGGTATTTTTCTGTAAGATACCTTCTAAACTTCTTGTAATCCAACTCCCAACCTAAACTTTGAACTCCTAAATGCAAATTCTGACTGTCAATATAAGCGTAATTGTTTAGTTTTTTGTTCATTTCTCAATCTTTCTTTAACGTTACAAACAGCGCGAAGATCGTATAAAACTTTCGGCGTGAATACATGGGCATGTGGTTAAAAATACAAAAATTTGACAGTAAAACAACCTATATGCTATATTACTTTTGTCCTGTTACGACAGGGCAGAATCAAACCTTCCCCGGTGAAAAATCGGGGAATTTTTATTTTCTTTTAATATACTTTGCAAGTTTTTTCAGATCAATAAACTTTGCTTGTTTAACTAATTCAAGCGAAACATGTCCTTTCACTGAAAATACAATACAGCGCTTCCCGTACCGTTTCAGATATTTAATCAATGCCTCAAACTTTGTTCGTACTGAATAGCCGACAATCTCAAGAAAATCCAAAAACTCTTTCTGTTTCTTATGATTAGGGTCATACGCGGTATAAAAAAATGCCTTCCAAAAATCTGTTTCATTTTTTAGATATTCTAAAAGACGAACAAAATCAATGTGCCATTTGAGCGTCTTTTGAGAAAAATAGATATTGGAAGCGTCAATGAAAATCGCTGTTTTGCCTTTTACTAACTCTCTGATCATAAACAAAAGTAAACAATTCAGTTTAATAAAACAGACACACTGTTTCGGCGAGAATATGCTGGCATGAACTCCGCGCGCTTGACAGTAAACATAATTTTGCTATATTAACTGATGCTTGTGGCTCGTAAGAGTTGTGTGGCTAAATCGTAAGTCGCAAACAAGCAACCTCCTCTGTGGGAGGTTTTTTTATTGTCTGCTTAAATCACCCCGCGCATTTCTCACTGCGCCGCGAATCTTCCTCCAACCTGGGATGATGCTCCAAAAATGCTTTGCGCCGTTTCCAACTTGTCTTACAATAACTTTAATCCTTCTCCTGTAGAGCAAATGGTGTAAACCCTTTGCATTAAAAACAATCTTTTCGTCTGGAAAAGCCGGACAATCCACATATCTTATTGTCAGAAACATCTCTTTTGCTTGTATTTTTATTAGCTTCATACTGTTCGTTTCATATTTTGTGAATCTCTATACCGTCACTTATACTCTGTGCCATTGTGCTTCCAAGAACATGAGCAATCTACACGCAGATAAATAAAGCTATCAGAAGAAGGGCAATATCCGTTCGGATTCGTACAACCAGGAATTCCCGAACATGGATTGCTTCTACTAGTAGAACTTGCTGTTTCTACATAGTCCAAAGTCCAATAACCGTCCTCCGGATTATATCCAGTTGGATATGGACATGATAGAGAACTACACGCTGTACCTGTTGCTAAGTTACCGCCGCCACCAGAAAAACAATACTCGCCCCCGTTATTAGCATATGTTGTTGTATTAGTGTCTGTTGTAGTTGGCCTTGAATCTATCATTGTACTACAATCATAGTCTTTGGAAGTGAAGTGCCAAGTTCCTTCAGGATTGGTCAGAACATCAAAATCATCACAGTCATCTCCACCTGCACATGCTTGTGCAATAAACGTGTCGCCGTCGCCGTCAATATTGCACACGGTCTCGGAACACGCGCCGTTTTTGCAGTACAATGGAGTAGCCGCGCAAAGAGAACCATTAGTTAAAGAAGTATAAGTGATTACACCAACATTATTTTGTGGCCTATTACAGTAGTTTGGATCGCCACCTGTCTGGCCCAAACGTTTATCCTGACAGATCCCGCCCTGCACGCACCAGCTTGGACCTGCGTTTATGGGCAACGTACCGTCTGCGTTAAAGGTAGAGAATCCAGGTCCGCCATTGCAATCAAACCCAAAATTAATCGGCGTGATATTTGATTTATACCCGCCAGTACTTAAATCAAACTTAGTGCAGTAATACGGCTTTCCGCCGACGTCAAAATAACTCCCTGCCGCGGCAAGAGAAGAACCGCCGCCCCCGCCCGGCGCTATCGCGTCAATGCGATCTTTCAAGTTAGCGAGTTGCCCAAAAAGCGAAGTTTGCGCGGAGCTGTCTGACGAACTTCCAATGGTTGTAGCAAGCGATCCTTTATCAGCGCTAGGAGTGCCGACATCGCCGGGACCTGACGTTGGACCCAAAATAGACTGGGCTCTCTGAAATAAAAAACCGCCCATGACGCCGAAGAAAAATACGACGACAAGAGTGGCGGTAAAATGATGCGTTCTTTGAAAAGTAACGGGCATATAATATACAAGTTCTCCTCATTATTTTGTAAAAACAACGAGGAAAACACATTTAGTTATCAAATATATTAAAAGACAATCACTTTAATTTGATCCGCGGTAAAAGATCGGCTCTTCTCTCCAGCGCTCGTAAAGACCTCAACCGTGTCGCCTGCGCGCACATCCGCAGAAGTAATCGGTTCTGTATGCGCTTCAACGATTTTCTGTTCTTCCGCAATGCCTCGGGCGAGAGTATATTTTATGAATTTTGTTTTTTCATTAAAAAAAACTTCCAAGAGCGCATCTGCTTCTAAATAATTACTTGACGAAGAAGCGCGTATGGCAAAATAATCCTTGCCTATATCCTCAATAACACCGTTATACGCATATACTTTTTTCGGTATTTCAACTCCGAGCGAAGTATAGGTTGGGGGCTTTTCGTTTTCAAAAATCTTCCTCCACCATTGAGGGGTAAATAATTTTTGCGAACTAATGAAATAGAGCCCGCCGAAAACAACGATAATCGCAAAAACGATACTTATTATAACACGCGCATCCTTTTTTGTGAGCATATCACATTTCCTCACTTTCGGCCTCGCGCTTCATCGCGGCGTACAGTTCATTAAAAGACGCGAGGACTTTAGGAAGTTGATTATAAATATAATCGGCTAATTGTTCATCGTAGGCGTGAGTGGCATAGTTTCTCATATTGCATATCTCTATCCAAAAATTATCATATTCTATTAACCCTTGTTTATAGGCCTCGCGAAAACATCCCTTTGGAGATACGCATTTTACCGTGCGCTCTTCCTGTAAAAATGCTTTCAGCGTTTTCCACCCAAGATCAAAAAGAATTTCAAAACGTTTGATCGCGGAGTCACGTATAAAATCATCCTTCTCCCTCGCTAACGCTTCGCTCAAACGAAGCAATCCTTTCTCAAAATCCTCAAGAAGCGATTGTAATTTTGACATATCAAAAATTAGGCGTGAGCGACTCAATATATTCAAGCGCCACTTGTTTAAACTTATCTGAAGTCCTTTTGAAGTCAACCGCATCAAGAGTATAGAGGCAAGGATACTCTTCAAACGCATCAACAATATCCGACCATGCTCGCAAAGGAACTGCGCGCGTTCCCTCAACGCCGATGTCAATATCCGAACGGTCATCGCCACTTCCTGTAACGCGCGAGCCAAAGAAAAACACGCGGTATTCTTTCAAATCAAGATGCCGTCCGATGATGGCAAGAATGTCCTTTTTTAATTGATCAATGGATTCGTGCTCAAGCCGCATACTCTAATTTTCAGTATATCACACAATAGAAACCAGCCACAAGATTGCCTGACCAGTTGCGCCCGCAAAAATAGAAACAGTGAGGTTGTCGTCCAGCTTCTGCGTGAACACCTCAACAAGCGATGCGGCGGCGGCCATAGGGATCAAAATTATAAACGGCTCCTGAAGAGCGCTTAGGAAAAAATATCCAGCAACGATATTTGCGAAAAATCCCGCAATAGTGCCTTCCCATGTTTTATTGGAAAAAATAAAACGATTAGTCCCCCACTTTTTGCCGATAAGAGCGGAGGCAATGTCGCCGAGTATCATCATAGAAAGAGCCGCGCTCGCTATGACGCGCGAGAACGCCGCAAAACAAACGATCGCGGAGAGAGTCATGTAGATATGCCCGGCAAAATGCGACTTTTCTTTTTTTCTGAATATGTTAAATTGAGATGGTATGAGCACTTTTCGCTCAACGCGCAGGTACTCAATTTCAAGAAATAAAAGCAGAACCAGCGTGAGCGCTAAAAACGCGGCCCTTTCCCCGATAAATTCGGAGATCACAACAAAACCTATGATATTCAAATATCCGAGGACGTGAATAAATTTTCGTATAAGTTCGCGGCGCATGAAGTTAAGAAGTAAAAGATGACCGTATAATATCATATATTATGGAATCCATCAAAAACATTCTCGCGCGCAGACAAACCGCAAAAGGGCAGGCAACGCCGCACCAGCAGTTAGCGGTTGAAATTGCGGAAAGTTTCGGCGACGTTAGCCACATCGGCGTGTATCTCAAAATCTGCAAGCAATTTGATCTAAACGCGGTCAGAAAAGTATGGCGAGAAACGCTTGAAACGCGGGCGCAAAATCCGGGCGCGTATTTTACAAAAATAATTTATGACAATCATCACTTACCCAAATCCGATACTGCGGCAAAAAACAAGCGACATTGATGTTTCTAAATTCGGCAAATCTTCCCTGCGCGAGCTTGGAAAAGATATGATTAAAACTATGTATAAAGCAAGGGGAGTCGGGCTTGCAGCGCCGCAGATAGGGAAAAATATAAGGCTGGCGGTGATCGCAAAAGAAACTTCTGATCGCTATCCCGGAGAGGATCTTAATCTCAAACAAAACATTATACTCATCAATCCATACATCATCGCCCATTCGGTTGAAACAGACACGCTTGAAGAAGGATGCCTGTCTCTGCCAGGAGTTCTAGTTGATGTGGAACGATCAGTCTGGATTAAAGTGCGCGCCGATGATTTCAGAAATCGTCCTTACGACTTTCAGGCGCGCGGTTTTTTCGCGAGAGTCGTGCAACATGAGGTGGATCATCTAGATGGAGTGCTGATTATTGATAAAAAGGTGTTATGAGAATACTTTTCGCCGCCACTTCCCAATTCGCTCTTCCGGCGTTAAACACACTCCTTCACAGACACACTATCGCCGCCGTCATAACAAAGCCAGACGCTCCAAGCGGACGCGGAAAAAAATTGCGCCCTTCGCCTATAAAAGACGAGGCGCAAAAACACGGCATTCTTATTTTTGATAAATCAATACAAGAACTCGTTTATGCGCTACGCGAAATAAAACCGGACATTTTAGTTGTTGCCGCGTACGGCGCGATTATTCCCTTGGGAGTTCTCGCGATTCCGCGCTACGGAGCATTAAATATCCACCCATCTCTTCTCCCAAAATACCGCGGCGCGTCCCCGATTCAAGCGGCGATTTTGAACGGCGACACTGAAACCGGCGTAACTGTTATACGATTAACAAAGGAGTTAGACGCTGGCCCAATTATCTCACAGAAAAAAATCACGCTTTTTCCCAAGATAACCGCCGGCTTACTTCATGACGAGCTTGCGGATCTTGGCGCGGAACTCTTGCAAGAAACGCTTGAAAAAGGTCCGCCGTTTAATGAAATTTTACAAAACGAATCACGCGCGAGTTACACAAAAAAAATAACTCCTTTGGACGCGGAACTTGATTGCAAAAAAAGCGCGGTTATATTGGAGAGAAAAGTGCGGGCATATAATCCCGCGCCTGGAGCGTATATTACAATTACTAATTACCAATTACGAATTACTGATAAATCACGCAGTTTAAACAAGCAAAAAACACTGCGACTCAAAATTTGGCGAGCTGAAATTAAAAAAGACGCACCTCAATTTTCAGAAGGCGCGCCTTTTATTATAGACGACGGTTGCCCCGCTCTTATGTGCGCTGATCGTCAACTTCTCCTACTCACAGAGGTTCAGCCGGAGGGGCGGAAGCGGATGAGGGGAGTGGATTTTGCGAACGGATATCTTTCAGCACAACCATAAGCGACGCTGTAAGGGGAATCGCGATCAAAGCGCCGAGAACCCCGGCAAGACGAGTGCCGATGACGATCACTAAAATTACTATAATAGGATTTAAGCCGACGCTTTTTTGCATGATGTTTGGCACGAGAAGATTGTTTTCAATCTGCTGAATGACAAAAGATAACACCGCGACTATCACTGCCACTGGAAATGAATTGGGCAGAACGAGAAGAACCGCAATGATTCCCGCGATTCCAGGTCCTAAAAAGGGAATCACTTCCAAAACTCCGGCAATGAGCGCAAGCAAAAGCCAGAAAGGAACTTCGCCTGTAATCTGATGAACGATAAATAAACCAATCGCGGTGAGAATAAAAATGATAAATGATAACAGCAACTGTCCGCGAAACCAAAGTCCGATTTTTTCATCAATACGATTGATCATGCGAGTAAGATACGGCTGATATTGATCAGGAAGTATTGAACGTAACAAACGCTTTAAGCTCCGGTCCTCTATCGCAAGATAAAACGTGAGCACTAACAGCAAAAAAATTGTAAATCCGCCGCCAATCGCGCTACGCAGAGCCGGTATAATGTTGCCGGCAAATGAGCCGAGCGTTTTTGCCAAACCGGTAATCTCTTGTCCGGCTTCCGGAGTAGATAAAGAAACTGCGTCTATCTCCTTAAGAAACCGCTCGTAATAACCCGGAAGCGACGCACTTAATTCTTTGAATTGGTGAGCGACAGCCGGAGCAAGAAGAACGCCGATCACAGAAAGAATCGTAAAAAATACCGCATAAGCCGCAAATACGCCAACCGCTCTCGGAAGGCGGCGCCGTTCAAACCAGTT
This sequence comes from Candidatus Jacksonbacteria bacterium RIFCSPLOWO2_02_FULL_44_20, assembly GCA_001818155.1. Lineage (GTDB taxonomy): Bacteria > Patescibacteriota > Patescibacteriia > UBA9629 > UBA9629 > UBA9645. The sequence continues at coordinate 9,784 of MHJU01000040.1, forward strand.
GACCCAGGGATCAAGCGCGGCGGCAATAATGAAACTCAAAAACAAAATAAGTATAATGTCCCTGATAAGATACAAAAATACAAGAGAGATTAAGACGACAATGACCCGGATGATGGATGAGTACGAAACAGAAAGAGATGAGGACATATATTAAAATTTAAATCCGTAATAATTTTTCAAAATTTCTCGCATCCTTATACGGACCTATTATTGTAAGGTTCAGCCGCTTATTGTTGAGAACGGCGCGGGCAACATGGGCTACGTCCGGGAGCGTTACACGCTTTATTTCCATAAGCGCTTCCTCTGGCGTTTTTATTTTTCCGGTCTGCATCATCTGTCCGCCGACCCAAAACGCAAGCTCGTCTGACGTTTCAAGAGAGAGCGCAAGCGTCCCTTCAAAATAATCGCGCGCTTTTTTAAATTCCTCTTTTGTTACGCCGTTTGCCCGAAGCGCGCGCAGTTCTTTTATGATAAGCTCAACCGCGCGAGAAGAACGTTTGTTGTCAACTCCTGCCTTGAGCGACAAATATCCGCACCCTGTATACGCTTCAATATGGGAGTTTATATAATAGCACAATCCTTCCTTTTCGCGTATGTTGATAAATAATCGCGAGGACATATTCCCGCCAAGAAGTATATTCAAAATCTTTAATGCCGGCAACTGCTTTGATCCCAAAGGATACGCGCGGATCGCGATGTTTAGATGAGTCTGATCAGTGTCTTTATATTGCACTTTTGCGGCGGGCTTTGTCTGGCGATCAATAAAAACTTGCTGTTTTTTCCTGCCAGAGGCGCGCGGGGAAATCTGTCCGAAATGTTCGTTGACTATATTAACGATCCGATTCAGAGACGGAATATGCCCCGCAATGCACAAAACCGTGTTTCCTCCGACATAGCGATCTTTCCGATAATTCATGAGCGTGTCGCGCGTAATGGATCGTAGAGTATCAGGCTCGCCGATTATCTTCCATCCTTGAGGTTGATCTCCGTATAAAAGCTCTTCAGCCAGTTCATCCACATGACGGGCTGGCGTGTCTTGGTACATGTTCATCTCTTCTATAATAACCAGTTTCTCGCGTTCCATTTCTGTACTATCAAGCAAGGCATTCTGGAAAATATCAGATAAAATTTCAACTAGGAATGATAGATGACGCGCCTCGGCTTTTGCGTAATATCCTGTCCATTCTTTAGAAGTGAACGCGTTATACTGCCCGCCGATCGCGTCCAGTTCTTCTGCGATCTGAAGCGTGGTCGGACGTTTTTTTGTTCCCTTAAACATCATGTGTTCCAAAAAATGCGAAATGCCGTTTATGTCTTTTGTTTCAAAATTAGAACCGGCTTTTACAGCCGCGAGCACAGTGATTGTCTTTGCGCCTTTCATCGGCACAGTAATAAGGCGAATGCCTGAAGGAAGGCGAGTTTTTGTGTATGTCATAAAAATATGTCTTTTTTAAGCTTTTTCGCTTCGCGTAAGAAAAATCCCTCCATATCTTTCTTATCAAGTGTTTTAATCATGCGAGGAAAATCTTTCAGCTCGCTTGCCTTCATAAACTGCTTGCAATAATGTCAGAAAATCTACCTGCGATTTAGTAAGGATTGTTGTTTTTCGGACGGCCATAATAAAAAGGTAAGAAATTTTTTATCTTCCGGATCAAGTTGCAGGCGATCCCAATACTTCAATACAAGTTTTTGATCAAGTTTTTCTCCATCCAAGCCGTAATTAATCAACTGCTCGCATCGCCAAATCGCGTACGCGGCTTTATCTTTTTTTAATTCAGTTGTGTCGGTTGACCAATTTTTCATAACTTATCTTCGCCAGATGTGATTAAGTCTATAACACTAAAACGATTTTATTCAACTTCAAATTTAATGGCATTTCTATACAAATCTGTATTTTTTATATAAGTAGTAGTTGATATATTCCCCCACACAACCTTTAACACTACAATCACAATCCCCACAATCGCCACGATGTACAGGGCTTTGCGGAGAAAGGAGTCGCTAGTGAGTTTTTTGATAAGAATAAACATATTGTTAAACAATCTTCTCATCAATCTATTCTTCTACAGAAATAGAATGACAAACAAGTTTGGGGGTAAGTTTCTCGTTAAAAAAATCTTTTAAATCTTTTATGAGTACCCTCTCCTGCGCCATTGTGTCGCGGTCTCGCACCGTAACGGTGTCATCATCAAGCGTTTGAAAATCAACCGTCACGCAATAAGGAGTGCCGATTTCGTCTTGGCGGCGGTAGCGTTTGCCCACGTTTCCGTTGTCGTCAAAGTCGCACGCAAAACGAACACGAAGCGCGTCAAAAATTTCGCGGGCTTTTTTCACTAATTCGGGTTTGTTGCGAAGGAGCGGGAAAACTGCAACTTTTATCGGCGCGACTTTTGAATCAAGTTTCAAAACAATGCGATCCTCTTCTTCTGTATACGCATCGCACAAAATCGCAAGCACGGTGCGCTCAACGCCAAAAGTCGGCTCAATACAATGGGGAATAAATTTTTCACCAGTTTGCGGATCAGTATATAAAAGTTCAACCCCGGAATATTTCGCATGGTTTGTAAGATCAAAATTTGTGCGGTACGCTAAGCCATAAAGCTCTTTTGTTCCAAATAGAAAATTATACTCAAAATCAATCGTTCTTTTAGAATAGTGCGAGAGTTCGCTTGCGTCGTGTTCGCGGATTGCGTAGTTTTCTTTTTTGATGCCGATATATTCAAGCCACTCGCTCATTTCTTTTTGCCACGTCTCAAAGGTTCTCTCCCACTCGCCATGCCTGATAAAATACTCAATCTCCATCTGTTCAAATTCCAAAACTCTAAATATAAAATTGCCGGGCGTGATTTCGTTCCGAAACGCCTTGCCGATTTGCGCGATGCCGAAAGGGATTTTTACACGCGTTGAGTCCAAGATATTTTTGAAGTTTGTGAAACTCCCTTGCGCGGTTTCAGGGCGGAGATACGCCTCGTTTCCTTTTTCTTCTGTCGGGCCTATGTGAGTTTGGAACATGAGGTTAAAATTACGAGGCTCTGTTAACGCGCCTCCGCATCCTTCTTCTTGGCACTTCTCTTTCTGTCCGGTATTTTCCATTAGATGATCTGCGCGAAATCGCTTCCTGCATTTCTTGCACTCCACCAGCGGATCCGTAAACCCGGCTACGTGCCCGCTCGCCTCCCAAACCCGAGGGTTCATCAAAATGCCGGAATCAATGCCGACGATATCGTGCCGCGACTCAACAAACCGTCTCCACCATAAATCCTTGATGTTCTTTTTGAGCTGTACCCCCAAAGGCCCAAAATCCCATGTGTTTGCAAGACCGCCATAAATTTCGCTTCCCGGATACACAAATCCGCGGCGTTTGCAAAGCGATACAATTTTTTGAAAAAAATCCTTTGAAGACATAAGTCTAATTGCCAACATTTACGACATCAGCGCGAACTCTAGTTCCTGTAACTTCAAGCAGAGCTGTAACCCCTTCTGATCCAGCTTGAAAATGCGGAGTTAACTCAATATAAAAATCGTTTGTTTCTAGATCGTAAGGAACATCAATCAGTGAAACTGAAAATGTAATATAAATTTCATCTGCCGGCGCAATGATTCCGATTTCTGAAAATCGCGCTATTCTGCTTCCTTTCACGCCATCATTTTTTTCGCTCACGACCTCGTAACGATACAAGGGATCTGTCTTAAACGTATCCCATATAATCACGTTTTCCGGGTCCGAGATTGTTACCTCCAAAATACCGCGATCTAAAATGAGAGTACTCGCATTTCCGATGTGAATACTTGTCTCAAACGGCTCTCCGAAATGAACCGTGGAGGATGAACCAAAATTCGCCTCAATTTCAATTATCGGCTCAATAACGCTTGCGACAAGCGCGGCCTGATTTTGCAAAACGAACTTTCCATCCCTCTCAATTCCGGCCTGGGCCTTAAACTCTTTCAGATCTCCGGACTTTCCAGGCAGAACGCCCACAATCGCGATTTCCTTTTTTTCTCCGGGCAGAAGCTCGGATGTCCGCCAAACTTTTTCAACTGTATCGGGAAGCGGGGACGAAAGCGCGAGTTCTTCCGGATAGACAAGACGAACGCGGACGTTTTTCAAAGCCGTGCCTGCGATATTCAAAACCGAAATCACATAGCGAACCTCCTGATTAGAAATCAAATTTTCAGGGCCAAAAATCTCAACAGCAAGAACTGACTGACGGATAATAATTTTTTGAAGAGCGCTCGCCCTGAAAGTTGAGTGAAAATTCGCGGCTTTGTACATGACGACAGCGTCAAATTGTTTCACCTCATCCTGAACTCCGAGAAGCTGTCCTGTAATTTCCAGTTTTCCGCTGACGTTTGGAGGGATTGATGGAATCCGCCAGTAATTTTTATCAAAATTTTCAGGCGCGATCGGCGCGCTTTCAAGAAATATAAAATTGTCAGGATATATGACTGCCGCTACCACATCGGTAAGGTGCGACTTCCCTGTGTTCGTATATGTAAGCGTGAGGCTGACTGTATCTCCAGAATCAGCATACTCTGGCGAAGAAAACGCAACCTCAAGAATTTCGCTTTCAGCGCCGGCAGGGTCTTGAAGAGGAATAGTCCTTCCTTCAATAATCCAGTAAACAGCAAAAACGCCAAATCCGACTATAATAAAAAAAATAAAAAGAGCAATCCACACCGCGCGCCAAGAACCAGTCCGACGAGGACGGAACATTCCTTTTACGGAAGCAAAATTCTCTTCCTGTTCATTTTTGTACCATTCCTCCATCAGCGCCTCGGTTGCCGTATCGCGCCCTTGCTGATTTGCATCCGGCCCTGGAAGCGGATTTTTTCTAAAAACATCTCTCATACTGCATCAAAAGACATGCGCGTGTCGGCAAATACTGGCCTCGCATACCCATCAATTAGCGCGCGCGCCTCGTCCGTAAGGAGTATAGCATCTTTCGCGATATCTGCAATAATGAGAGGTTGTAGCACTTTTACATCTATCACACGAGGAGCGTGCCCGAGATGTATCAAAAGGTTGAGAAGATAGTAATACCAGACAGCCTTTTTTTCCTCATGCGTAATAGAAGTTTGAAGGCGGGCGAGTGTTTTTCCGATAAGATAAAAAATGCGAGAATCACCGGATTCAGTGTGCGTCAAAACATCAACCGCTTTAAGAACGGAAAGAGCGGTGTATAAAAGATCGGCGCTTAAGCGGATAGCGGCGAACGAGGTTATGGAGCGAGCCTGGGCGAGGATATGGAACGCGCGCCCTTCCGCGACCATGAGCGAGGAATGACAGCACGGTTCCATGTGCCCCGCGAGCTTGCTTTTAATTTTATTTGCTCCGCGCGCGAGAATGTTGAGCTTCCCGTAATCGCGCGTATACGCGCTGTAGATGCGATCGTAGTCGCGGTATGTGGTGTAATCAAGAACAATGGCGTCAGTTGTGAAGGTCATGGGTTATCGTTTGAGAGCGATACCTGCCTACCGGCAGGTAGGTATGCGCGCGCCGTCTCTTCTGTTCTAATCTTAAATATATTTACTGGTTCTAGCCCCCGCAATGCGTGGTCAGGCATAGTAATGTTATGGTTATATTTTCCCCATCTATATCAACAACACTCCCGTCCACGCTATCTCCTTTTCTCACTTCGTGCGCGAGCACCGCCTCTTTCAGTTGTTCCTGATACTTTTCAATCAAGCTCGTAAGTGGCAGAGATTCTGTTTGATACTCCACAATCACGCGATCGTGAATTGTAAGCCCTTGTTTTTTACGCAAATTATTGATCTGGCGCGTAAGCTCGCGGACGGTGCCCTTTTCTTTGAGTTGATCATCAATCACTGTATACAATGCTATAGGATCTTTTACTACCCAGTCTTCTTGCCCTTCTGGCAGCTTATCAACAAACACCACATCACAAACATTTAACTCATCTTGCAAAATAGGAATACACTCTTCATAAAAACTTGATTGCCTTAACTCAAAACCATCCTTCTTAATCTGGATCTCTTGCAATGGTTGTCTGACTTTATGACCAATCTCAGAACGCAGACTATGTCCAACTTCGCTAATTTTTCGCACGTCATCCATAATTGATATAATCTCATCCCTATTCCGTATAACCACCTCCATGTCATCAATAACATCTTCAAAAACTAGATACCACTTCGCATCAGGCCACGCTTCTAAATGAACTGACTCCTTTGGTCCTTGAATTTCTTTATATATATATTCTCCTAAAAACGGTACTATTGGCGCTACTACTTTTGCGAGGTTGAGTAGTGTATGAGATAACACGACAACTGCATTTGGATCTCCTGCCTTAAATCTATCCCGAGACCCCCTAATATACCATGTTGACAGAATATCAATAAAATCAAGTGTAGTTCGGCAAGCTTTATCAATCTCATATTGGTTTAAATATCGAGTAATATCGCCAATCAACACATGCGTTTTTGAAATTATCCATTTATCTAACTTATGTCCTGGATCTATATTTTCCAAAAGCCCTTTCTCCTTAGGAGGAATTCCTTGAGAAAAAAGTTTATAAAAATTCACCACATTCAGCGTCAGCAAAATCACTTTTTTATACATCTCGTCTACGCCCTTCTCGCTGAAGTTAAGCGAATCTGCGCGCACTGCTGGGCTGGACATCAAATAAAATCGCAGGGCGTCCGCGCCGTACTTATCCATGATCACTTGCGGGTCTGGATAATTTTTTAAGCGCTTAGACATTTTCTGCCCATCTTCTGCAAGGATTATGCCGTTCACGATAACATTTTTAAACGGCGATTCTCCGTATAGCGCAACGCCCAAAACCATGAGCGTGTAAAACCAGCCGCGAGTTTGGTCCGTTCCTTCGGCGATGAAATCTGCGGGAAAATTTATATGTTTTTTTAGTTCCTCGCGTGTCGTACCTTCCGTCAGTTTGAAATCAGAAAATATAAGCTCGCTTGCGTAGGGCATAGCGCCGGACTCAAACCAGCAGTCAAAAACTTCTTTGATTCTTCTCATTGCGCCGCCGCATTTTCCGCACGATAAAACTATTTCATCTATATAAGGACGGTGTAAATCCATTGCATCGGCAGTTGTTTTTTGATATACTGACAATATGTCGGTGGCATGGCGCGCAGAAGAGTTTGACAGCTCACTCTGTGAGGGTTCGAGTCCCTCCGCCGGCTTTTTTTCTGTATTATTGACAATATCTAAAGAATACTCTATAGTGGCTTCAAGCTGTCGACTCTTCTGTGTACCTGCAAAGGACACGTCCTTCGCAGAACTACTTAAAACCTCCGCATTTTCGGGGGTTTTATTTTGCTCTAATTCAGCCACGCTCCCAATCACCTTTATATCTCCGCACCCCTCACACCTCCACACCGGAAGCGGCGCGCCCCAGTAACGCGAACGCGAAATTGCCCAGTCCCGCGCGCCTTCCAGCCACTTGCCAAATCGTCCGTTTTTAATATGTTCTGGAACCCAATTGACTTTCGCGTTTGCGTCTTGTAACCGCTCTTTAAGCGCCGTAACTTTTACAAACCAGCTTGACGTGGCGTAGTTAATAAGCGGCGTGTCGCACCGCCAGCAGTGAGGATATGAGTGCGCATATTTCTCTTTTTTGAAAAGCGCATTGTGAGCCGCGAGATATTTAATCACCTCAACATCCGCGCCAGCTGGATCCTCTTTTGTTTTTACTTTCTTCCCGGGCGCAAATGTTACATACTCTTTGAACGTGCCGTCATGATTGACGTGCTGTAAAAACGGCAGTTGCTCCTTGAGTGATAATTGATAATCGTCTTCGCCAAACCCAGGCGCAATGTGCACAATTCCTGTGCCTTCTTCTGTTGACACAAAATCACCCGCGTACACTTTGAAAGCATTTTTGAAATTCGGATCGTTTTTAATTTGCTCGCGCGAGAAGTCAAACAATCGTTCGTATTCCAACCCAATAAAATTACTGCCCTTGACGATTGCGATAACTTCACATTCTTCTTCTGTAAAAATTTCTTTCACCCGCTCGCGCGCGACAATATAATACTCTCCGCCAATTTTAAGTTTTGAGTTGTAGTTTTGAACTTTGAGTTTTGAACTTTGAGTTTTCATCGCCACATACTCAATATCCTTCCCTACCGCTAACGCCATATTCCCCGGTAGTGTCCACCCTGTTGTCGTCCACGCAAGCATGTACACATCCGCGCCTTTTGGGATATTCGTAATTCGTAATTCGTAATTCGTAATTCTAAATTTAACCGTCACCCCCAAATCCTTAACCTCTTTATATCCTAAAGTTACCTCAAAATTAGAAAGCGTGGTCTCGCACCGGGGACATAAGTGCATGGACTTATACCCTTCATAAATCAATCCTTCTTTCCATAATTCCTTAAAAATCCACCATATAACTTCAATATAGCGGTTGTCCATGGTTTTATAATCATGCTCCATGTCAACCAATCTGCCTGTTCTTGCAACTGATGTTTTCCACTCCTCTCTGTATCGCAACACAGAATCGCGGCACGCTTTGTTAAACCCGGCAATATCCGCCTCAATATCTTTTTTCGTTTCAAAGCCCTTTTCTTTCTCTATTAAATTCTCTATCGGCAAGCCGTGGCAGTCCCAGCCCCAGCGCCTTTGCACCCTAAACCCTTGCATCGTTTTGTAGCGTGGAATAACGTCTTTGATTGTGCCCGCGATAATGTGTCCGTAATGCGGAAGTCCAGTTGCAAACGGCGGTCCGTCGTAAAACACAAAATCGCCCTTTGGGGCGGTTTGCGTAAGGGTTTGCTCAAAAATCTTTTTCTCCTGCCAAAAGGCTAGGATTTCCTCTTCTTTTTTAGGAAAGCTGGTTTGGGGCATGAATGATAGTATGGGCTGTTTTATTCCGTAAATGTCTATCAAAACTCACGATATACTTAGTATTATATGCATCCGCTGTGGCAAAGAGAGTACAATCAAAAAAACTAATATTATTAGAACGCATACGACCAAAGTAAATAAATGCTTTCTCTTCTATATCATGAGTGATATAAACAAATTGGACAACCCCTTCTTGCTTTACTGTTTGATAAAATAAACGCGCTAATGGTTTAACTCTCCGTTTGCTTAATACAGTTAATATCTCATACAGAATTGCATTGTTTAATACCCACTGAACCTGTTTCTGCGGGAGTTCTTCTGATAAACTTACCGCTTTTGCATGGCAAGAGTCCTCAGAACAAAGAAGCGCTATAATAAAATTCGCATCAATTAAAACTTTCTCCATATACAATATCATCTATATGAGAAGAGACATCTGTACCAAAGGCTTGGGCATACTTTGCCAAGTCAGCGAGAGAGTTCACTTTCGCAGGCAAGCGCCTTTTTTTAGAAGCATGCATCGCCTCATGCTTACTAATCATACCCAGCAGATCATCAAAACCCTTCTTCGGATCCTTTCTTCTTATGTCTTCAAAAACTATAGCATACGGTTTTACTAATCTGCGGATCAACTCCCCCAAACTCTCGTCGCGCTCCATGGCACAACGTTTGAGCTCCTTATGCCATGCTTTTG
>MHJU01000041.1 GCA_001818155.1 Candidatus Jacksonbacteria bacterium RIFCSPLOWO2_02_FULL_44_20
AAGTTATGTCCAAGGATGCCTATGAAATTTTCTGAAATCAAACCCAAAATCAAAAATCTCGGGGGCTATAAAACCATCGCGGAGATTAAACGCGACGGCTTGCGCGTTGCCTACAACCGCGCCAACGATTCGTACTGGCTGATAGAGCAAGAGTTTTTGCGTCCAGTCATCAAAAGCCCGCGCGAGTGCAAGAGCATTTTGATAAAGCCGGAGGAGCTGAAGCACAAAATTTTTATGTGTCGCAAGGATAGAGAAGAATTGCGCTGTTCGTCTGCCTTGCGCTATATTGAGTGGGGCGAGGAGAGGGGGTTTGATAAACGGCCAAGTTGCAGGGGGAGGAAAAGGTGGTGGGATGTGGGAGAGAGGCGTTTCCCTCCAATCATATCTCCAAGTAGTGTAAATGATCTGTATCGTGCATTTATCAATGAACCTCATGTATTTGTTGATAAACGCCTGTATGAGATATATTCACAGGGAAATTTTACACAATTATTGGCTATGAGCTTAAATGCGACTCTGACGACAATGTTTCTTGAAATCGGATCGCGAATTGGATTGGGCGAAGGATTGTTGGACATGACTGTTTATGAGGTAGCAGACTGCTTAATTGTTAATCCCAGACAGCTTAAGAAAGCGTTGATCCTCAATAGACCTATTCGTTACATTTTTGACGAAATCCGCCAGCCCGACCGCCGCGCATTGGATACTATCATCTTTGACGCGTTAGAACTTACCGCAGACGAACGCGAAGCGGTGTACGAGGCAGTTTCAGACTTAGTCCGCCAACGGCTGGAAAAGGCGAGGAGTGTGTAAAGTGTAAATTATGTTAGAAAAACTTTAAGAAAGAGCAAAAATTTGCAAAATCAGCAAAGTGAAGTTTGCAAAGTTTATTTTAGATTATGAACGACATAACAACAATATACCAAGCAAGTGGTTTAAACAGAAAAAAATCAAGTGGGACATTTTGAAATCTTTTGTTAGCCTATTTTTTTCAAATATTTTTGTAGTACTCACTTTTCTTATTGGTGGTATGTTTAAATGGTTTGATTCGTATATTGCACTGATGATAATATTTCTTGCTATATTGTTTGCTTTATGTTTTGGTATATCGGCAATAATAATTTATAAAAAAATTCTTGATGAAGAACAATTTTTTGTTACCTTACATAAAGAGGAAATCAAGAAGACATTAGAAAAATATTTATCAGCAATAGAACATCAATAAATCAGTGTTCCCTCAATTCTCAAACCCCCACCCCAAACGCGCGCGGGCGGAGGCGCGGGAGACAAGCCTAATATTATGCATATAACAGAAGAAAACATGGTAACGCAATTCCATAGATGGACAGTGCTTAAAATCCAACTGCACACCTCTCCTCAAAGAGAAATTTACTTCAGAGAAAAGGAAATTTGGTGGGCGAGTTTGGGGTGCAACATCGGTTTTGAACAAGATGGCAAACACAATCGTTTTGAACGGCCAATTTTGGTTTTAAGAAAATTCAACAAACATACTCTTTGGAGTTTGCCTTTTACAAGCCGAAATAAGACATGTAAATACTACTATCAACTTGAATATAAAGGCAGAAACAGCGCCATAATTTTATCGCAATTGAGGCTGATAAGCAGTAAACGGCTTTTAAGAAAAGTTGGCATTGTTTCAAAAGAACACTTTGAAGAAGTAAAGAAGCGAATAAAGGACCTCTTATAAAAAACGATCTCCGTTTTCTTTTGGAAAACGGAGTCTCGGAGCCTCCCGCTTGGGAGACCATTTGTAGTACAAGTATAGAGCTATAAGATAATAAGTCAAGCGCATACTTAAACCATCTACAAACACAGTCGCAACCGTTGAAAAAAATGCGCATTCGCGCTAAAGTGGAACGTATGCGAAAAATTCCAGCCACAATGGCAACACAGCATCCTGATAACGCCTGCGCTCCCTACTGGAGCGGAAACCCTTTTATTACAACAGGCGAGGAAATAGAAGAAGCCCACCGTTGTTTTGCGGAAATGGGAATAGAGGAGTATATGTGGGACTGGGAGGGAAAATTCGTTGACGAAGCGGTGATAGACCGCCTGTTCCGCAAATATCGCGAATTCTTTTTAGAGCATCAAATCGGCCGCGATATTTTTTTAACCTACCGCGTTCCGAACATCTGGCAGGAAAGCGGCTATCGGCTGATGCGACCGTTTATGAACATACTCTCAATTGCCGAATTTGCCCGCGAGTTCGGCTACACTCACCCGCCTGTGTTTGAAATTATCCTTCCGATGACGCAGACGAGCGATCAGATGGCGTTTCTGAAAAAGAAATTCCATATGCTTGCAGACATGATGCCGAAAATGATGGAGGAAAAAATCAAAAACCAGACATTTCACATAGACATCATTCCGCTCTTTGAATCTGTTGACGACATGATAGAAAGCGCGCGAGTTTTGAAAGAATACGCGTCATGGCTCAATGAGTTTACAGGAGAACGCCCCTCGTATATGCGCGTTTTTATCGCGCGTTCCGACCCTGCTGAAAATGCCGGGCTTATAAGTGCCGTCATCTCCGCAAAAGCCGCGATTTCAGAGTATAAAAAATTTGAAAAAGAAACGGGCATCCATATTTATCCGTTTCTAGGATGCGGCTCTCTGCCGTTCCGCGGAGGTTTGGCGCCGGACACTGTAAACAATATAATTCAGGAATACAAAGGGCTCTCAACCGTAACGGTGCAGTCGTCGTTTCGCTATGATCATCCAAAAAATATTGTAGAGAAAGCGGTCGCGCTCTTAAACAGCGAGCTTCCGAAGTATCACAACCAATATACATGTTTTAGCGCAAAAGATTTGGAAACGGTTAGAGCTATTAACCGTCTGATCGTGCCGTTATATCAAAAAACAATTGAGAAAATATCTGATATAATTAACGCGATAGCCACGCACGTGCCCTCGCGAAGAGAACGCATGCTCCATCTCGGGCTTTTTGGATACAGCCGCGGAATTGGCGCGGTAAAACTCCCGCGCGCTATAACTTTTACCGCAAGTTTATATTCGCTTGGCATTCCGCCCGAGCTTATCGGCGCAGGAAGAGCGATCAAACTTTTACGGCGGGAAAAACTGCTCTCGTTTGTTGAAGAACGGTATGTTAATTTTCGGAACGATCTGAACTTTGCGTATCGGTTCTTGAATAAAGAAAATCTTGATGATCTGGCGCGCGCAAAATCGGCATTCCGCGCTATACGCGAGGACGTTTTAGAGGTTGAAAGATATATCAAAAAAGATATGCGCCCGATGGAAACGGATCACTTTTTGCACAGAAACGAGACGTCATCGGTTTATCAGCTCTTAAAAAACAATCGTAACTTTAGCGAGCCTCTTTTGAACGCCGCGCGCATACGGAAAAGCCTTGGTTGAATTTATATGTCAGATCTCTTAAAAAATCTTAACGACGAGCAAAAAAACGCTGTTACCCATATAAAAGAGCCTTTGCTAATTATCGCCGGCGCTGGAACCGGCAAGACAACAGTTATCACCAATAAAATTGCCTACATTATTGAACAAAAACTCGCAAAACCAAGCGAAATTCTTGCCCTTACCTTTACCGACAAAGCGTCCGAAGAAATGGCGGAACGCGTAGACAAACTTCTGCCTTATGGAGTATTTGATATGTGGATATCCACATTCCATAGTTTTTGCGATCGCATTTTAGGAGAGAACGGACTTGACATTGGTTTGCCAACCAATTACCGCTTAATCAATACCACTGAAAGCTGGCTTCTGATGAAAAAAAATCTGTATGCCTTAAACCTTGACTACTATCGCCCAAAAGGCAACGAAACCCAATGCATCCATGCGCTGATAAAATTATTTTCCCGTCTTAAAGATGAAAATATCACTCCGGAAGAGTACCACGCGTATGCGGAAGGATTACTCGCAAATCAAGATACAACGATGGGGGATGAATCAAGCCAATTAGAGATGCGAAGAATTAAAGAAACTGCGGACGCATACTTTCAATATGAGCAATTACTTTTAGATAATAACTTTTTAGACTTTGGCGACCTTATTTTTTATGTGAACAAACTGTTTGTTCAACGCCCAAATATCCGCGAAAAATATCAGAAACAATTCAAATATATTCTGATTGATGAATTTCAGGACACGAATTTAGCCCAGTATAACCTTATTAAACTTTTACGTGCTGACAATATGATTACGGTCGTTGGGGATGACGACCAGGCAATTTATAAATTCCGAGGCGCGTCAGTAAGCAATATCTTAAACTTCAAAAATGACTTCCCCGACTCCCGCGAAATTGTTTTGACAAAAAATTACCGTTCAACGCAGGAAATTTTAGACACCGCCTACAATTTTATCCAAAACAACAACCCGGATCGTCTTGAATATCAGCTCAACAACCCTGACGAGTACTATAAGCAACATGGAGCGCTTGTTGAAAAAATCAACAAAAAACTTGTCGCAACGCGGGAAAATTCTGGAACTGTTGCTTTAATTACCGCGCAAACAGAAGAAGAAGAGGTGCAAAAAGTCATCGCTACCATTATTGAACTCATGCAAAAACAAGGTATCACATATAACGACATCGCGCTTTTAGTCCGCGCAAACAAAACCGCGGAATCCTATATTAAAGCGTTAGAAATCGCGCATATACCATACATTCGCGTTGCAAATACAGGGCTTTACAAGCAAGAGCTCGTTGCGGATATTATCGCGTACGGAAGAATCCTTTTTGACAGAGCAGACGCGTCAAGTTTGGTTCGCGTCTTTTTATCTCCGCTTTGCGCTTTAGAAACGGAAGAATTGCTGAACCTTACATATATTGCGAAGAAAAAGTCTTCAACCTTCTACGAGATGCTTAACACTATACGCGCGTTACCTAAAATTTCAGAAAAAACAGCGCAATCGATTGAACACTTGTTCTCCCTCATACGCGAGCACGCAACACAGGCGCAGACTCTTTCTGTGCAAGAGATGCTTATAAAAATCATCACTGATCTTAAAATAAGGGAATATCTTATAGAGTTAGAGCAAAAAAAACCGCAAAAAGGAAGGGAAACTATAGAGTACGTGAGGCAATTTATAGAAAAGGCTGGAAACTTCGCTTTACTCTATGAAGATAAAAGTTTGCATGGATTTATCACGCATATAGATATGGAGCGTGAAGCCGGGGATAGCGGTGCTTTAGGAGAAAATCTACAAGAACAAGGGCCGGAAGCGGTAAAAATAATGACTATCCACGCAAGTAAAGGCCTTGAATTCAGCTACGTTTTTATTCCGCAACTCGTTATAGGACGCTTCCCATCCATTGGGAGAAGCGACCTTATTGAACTGCCGGACGTGTTGCTTCAAACACGCGAAATTCTCCCGGAAGGAGATCCGCATATTCAGGAAGAGCGAAGGCTCTTGTACGTTGGATTAACTCGGGCAAAAGATGGAGTTTTCCTCTCTGCCGCAGAATCTTACGGAGGCAAACGCCTAAAAAAACCGTCGCAATTTTTGTTTGAAACCGGTTTGCTCAAAGACAAAAACGCCACTACTCCCACAAAATCTGCCCATGCTACTCCCGCATTTCTGATTCAATCCGCACTTGACGAAACAAAACTAAACGGCGAAAAATTCTCATATCCGGTCCCGCAAAAATTCAGCTACTCCCAAATTGCCGCATTTAATATCTGTCCGCTCCAGTACAAATATCAATTTGTGCTCCGCATTCCGCAAGATAAAGGACGAGGCACATTCTCTTTTGGCCGGACAATGCACAATACCCTTCTTGAACTGTTTAAACTCACTAAAGCGCGCTCTGGAACTGTGCAGGAGTCTCTTTTTAGTGTAAACAGCGAGCGAAATAACCAAAGCATAGTAACATTAGATGAAATCTACGGCATTTATAGGACCCATTGGATTGACGAATGGTACGAATCGCAAGACCAAAAACAGCAATACTACAAAGCCGGACAAAAAATACTGAAAGAATTTTACGATCGCCACAAAGACTCGTGGCCAAATCCATGGTATCTGGAAAAGGATTTTACCGTAACGTTTGAGGGAATTCGGCTTAAAGGAAGAATTGACAGAATAGATAAAGTCGGCGATAATAACGGCGTTCCTTTAGTTGAAATTGTTGATTATAAAACAGGAAAGTACAAGGAAAAACTCTACAAAAACGACAAAATTCAGCTCCTAATTTATCAGATAGCGCTGGAAGATCAAGGACTAAAACCAGTGAATCTGCGCTACTATTATCTCCACGAGGATAAGCAGGAAAGCACCTCTTTCTTAGGGAAACCCGAAGAAATCGCGAAAACGAAAAAAGAAATTGTTGAAACAGTTGAAAAAATTAAAAGAAGCGATTTTCCCGCCAATCCAAGCGAATTCAACTGCAAACACTGCGACTTTAAAAATATCTGTCCGTTTAGCGTTGTATAAAAATATATGCTCCGAACTCACACATGTGGCGAACTTACAAAGAACGCTATTGGAAAGACCGTCACGCTCGCAGGCTGGGTAAATGCCCGCCGCGATCACGGCGGCCTTATTTTTATTGACATCCGCGACCGATACGGCATAACCCAGTGCACGTTTGATCCGCAGAAAAACGACGCGGCATGGAAAATCGCGGAAACCGCGCGGGACGAGTATGTCCTGCAAATTACTGGAAAAATAACAGCGCGTCCAAGCGAAATGGTCAACAAAAATCTTGCAACTGGAGAGATAGAACTTGTGGCAGAGTCAATCACTATTTTAACAAAATCAAAAACGCCGCCATTTGATCTTCATAAAGGAGACGAGACAAACGAAAATTTACGCTTAAAATATCGCTTTTTAGACCTTCGCCGTCCAGAACTTCAAAAAATGCTCGCGACGCGCGATGAAATGATGACGCGCATAAGGGAGTATATGCATCGGCATAATTTTATTGAAGTCCAGACGCCGATCTTGGCAAACTCTTCTCCCGAAGGCGCGCGCGACTGGCTTGTTCCGTCAAGGCTTTATCCTGGAAAATTTTACGCGCTTCCGCAAGCGCCGCAACAGTTCAAGCAACTTCTTATGGTTGCCGGAATTGACCGTTACTTTCAAATCGCTCCGTGTTTTCGCGATGAAGATCCGCGAATGGATCGCCACTACGGCGAGTTTTATCAGCTTGACATGGAGATGAGTTTTGTTGATCAGGAAGATGTTTTTGCGATAATGGAGCCGCTTATGATTGAACTTACAGAAACATTTAGCAAAAAAAATGTTGTGGCGAAGCCCTTTCCGCGCATACCGTGGCGGCAGGCAATGGAGTGCTACGGAAGCGACAAACCGGATTTGCGCTTTGATTTCCCGATTACTCCTATAACAGTGGTTGTTAAAAACTCTGGATTTCGCGTTTTTGATAAAGCGCGAGATGCAGGAGGTGTTGTCCATGCTCTGAAAATTGAAGGAGCGCGATTTTCGCGAGCAGATATAGATACACTTACAGAACTTGCAAAATCTAAAGGCGCATCGGGCCTCGCGTATATCATTATGGAAGACGCTCCAAAATCGCCGATACTTAAATTTTTGTCCCAAGAAATGATTACAGGAATTTTAACGGCAGTAGGTGGGTGCAAAAATGGCGACATTGTCTTTTTTGGAGCAGGGGAGTGGGAGATGGTCTGCAAGAGCTTGGGAGCTGTGCGAGATGAGTGCGGCAGGCGTTTAGGCTTGAAAGACCCATTAAAAGCCGCGTGGTGCTGGATCACTGATTTTCCAATGTACCAGCCGTCAGAACTGGAGCCGGGAAAAATTGATTTTGCGCACAACCCGTTTTCTATGCCGCAAGGCGGGTTAGAAACGTTAAAGACAAAGCCGCCGATTGAAATCCTCGCGCACCAGTACGATTTGGTTTGTAACGGCTTTGAAATTACAAGCGGCGCTATCAGAAACCATAATCCTGAAACGATGTATAAAGCGTTTGAAATCGCCGGCTACTCGCGCGAGGAGGTGAACACAAAATTTGGTCATATGATCCGCGCCTTTGAATACGGCGCTCCGCCCCATGGAGGAAACGCGCCTGGAATTGATCGTTTGTTAATGGTGCTATTGGATGCCACATCCATCCGCGACATTTACGCATTCCCCAAAGACGGGCAGGGGAGAGACGTTATGCTTGACGCGCCAAGCGAGATTGAGGAGAAACAGTTGAAGGAGCTACATATTAAGATTACAACAAACAACTAAATCGCTCGCTTAAGTATAAAAATCATGTCTGACAACATAAAACCATATCTATCCGACTTCCAAACACTACTCCAAACCATCTACACCGCATGGCAAACTGTTGATATAACTCATTTTGAAAAACAAAAGCGGGAACTAGACGCGCATCGGCCGTTTCCGCCGCTTGCGCTCAAAAGTTTGGAAGGAAGGCTGGAAGTGGACGAAGTGCACAATTCTACCGCAATAGAAGGGAACTCGCTTACGTTAGGCGAAACTGCGCTCGTTTTGCAAAAAGGGCTGACTGTGTCCGGAAAACCGCTCAAAGATCATTTGGAAATAAAAGGATATGATGACGGATACCGGTATATCAAATCAATTTACCAGAGCGCGCATACGCTATCTGAAAAAATAATCCTTGAAATCCATCGGCTCATTTTTCGCCACTTTGAAAACGGTTTAGAAAAAGAATACGCAGAGGGCATCGGGCGATACCGCACTATGCCAGTGTACATCTCCGGAAGCGAATTTGTTCCGCCAAATTATATAAAAATTCCGGAACTTATGAACATTTTGATTGATTTTCTAAATGGCATCAAAAATGACTGCCTGCGCCGCGCGATCCTCGCGCATTTTGGCCTCGCGCATATTCACCCATTTACAGACGGTAACGGCAGATCTGCGAGGCTTCTAATGAACCTGCTTCTTCTTTCAGAAGGGTATCCGATCATAATCGTAAAAAACGACCGCCGAGCAAAGTATATTAACTCTCTTGAAGCGCTTCATCAAAATCCAAAAGACACGGCCTTTTTCAAACTGATGACTGATTTTTTGCAAGAAAGTTTTGATCTTTATAAATCTCTTTACAGTTGATTATAAATCCCCCGGTGCACCTCTTTTAACTGCGGATTTGTAACATGCGTGTACACTTGAGTCGTGGATACATCGGCATGTCCTAAAAGCTCCTGAACAGTGCGCAGATCAGCGCCTTCAGAGAGAAGATGTGTCGCAAACGTATGGCGCAGTACATGCGGAGTTACCGGAACCGGAACGCCTGAAAGCAAACGATATTTTTCAATAAGCCTTTGAACCGAACGAATTGTGAGACGCCGATCCAAAGCCGCGTCTTTTTTTTTATTATTGCTTAGACTTGCAAAAAGCGCGTCGGAATTCTCTGTACGGTTTTCTAGATATTGAATAAGCCAAAGAAGGGCTCGTTTAGAAAAATATATGTTCCGTATTTTACCTCCCTTTCCCTTGATTGAAAGCTCAAGATGTTGTATTTGATTTTGCTTCAAATAAGGCACATTAAATTGTTTGCGATTTAGTTTTACAATTTCGCCAACGCGCATGCCTGTTGAAAAAAAAACTTCAATTATTGCGCGATCGCGTAATCCGGCATGAGTCTTTGTGTCCGGCGTCTCCAAAAATTTTTTCAGCTGATCTATGGTCAAAAACTTGATCGTAGCGCCTTGTTTTGAAGTGCGGGGAAGATCAATATCATCAGAAGATATGTTGCAAGGAATCTCGCGTTTCTTAAAATACTTCAAAAGCGACCTTAAAGCAGACAAATACCGATACTGTGTATTTTTATTGAGATTTCCGTCTGTTTTATGGCTTCTTTTACGAGATAGATACAGCCGATAATCCCAAATATGCTGGCGGTCAAGCTTTGTCGGGTCCAAGTCCGCAATCTGAACCCCTCGGAGCCATGCTGTAAAATTTTTAAGATAGAGGTGGTAGTTTTTTACGCTGGCAGAGGAGAGGCCTTTTTCAACCTCGCAAAACTCAAGAAAATCGCTTACATGATTAATGATAGCTTTGTCGGCAGACATATAAAAATAATACCCGGAAAACTTCGTGGTTGCAATTCAACGTCGTTTTATGTATGTAAAGCGACGTTAAAAGTTTTCCACAAACATCCCAACTTTCCTTATAAACTCACTTACCTCCCCATATAATACCCGCTCATAAAAGCAATCACAATTCCTACTGCGGCGGCTATAACAAGTTCAAGCGGCGGTTTTTGTGTAGAAAAAAAATATCCCAAATACCAACTAAGAAAGATATAGACAAGAACTATCGCAATAAGGAAAATAGGCAGTATCTTCTCTGCAAACTCCTCCCCGAACGCAAACACAAGCGCTCCAAGAATACCGATAAAAACAAATATAAGAAGTACAAATAAACGATTAAACATAACATCAAAAATAGTTATTGAATTGATAAATTACAACATACATAAGCGCGATTGTCAACTCTTAAATCAATATAGGTTACATCTTTCCCCATATCCCCTATTTTGAGAAGTAAATTCATCAAATATGTAATCTGTTTTGTCAAATCATACTGGAGCGTAAAATAAATACTGTAGCCATCTTCAGTTTTAACAATAAACTCATCCGGGCGATCTTTTTGTATCTCAATCTCTTTGACTTCTGGCGCCGGATTGGTTGATGCGTCTCTATTCTTTTCTAAATTATCAATAAGATACAACACTGCGAGAACACTTGGCGCATCAAGAATCAGGTCATACTTAGCAAATTCTGCGGTTGTCAGAAGAATAATGCGCGGAAGATTAGGTGGTGCGGGCGAAACATCTGCAGAAACTACCACCCCGCTTGAATCCGCAAGATATGCCTTTTCTATTATTTTCATGCTCTCCTCATCCTGAATTTCATGACGAGTTACAACGACAAAACGCGACACGCGGCGTTTAAAAATAACGCTCGCGCTCCTGGGAAATTTCTTTTGCACAGTAAATTCTTCAACCGGAAAATTAAAATGTGTTTGAATTAATCTAGTTTTCAAATTTTCTGCTGAAAAAAGAAAATAGTTTTGCCGCGGCAGGATTAAAAAAATCCGCTTGTTAAGATACTCTGTCGCAGATGCTTTTACCTCATCTTTCAAGGAATTTTCCCGACCATTTTCTTGAGTCTCCTCTTGCGCAACAAAATCAGTAATCATGAAAATAGGCGAGAAAAAAATCCAGTATCCGAAGACAGCGATAAAGCCAGCTAAAATGATGCTAAAAAAAAACGCCCTCACGCGCTTTTTCACAATCTCCCGTTTCACTTTATCGCGCCGCACATGCATACGCGGCGCTTTGTAAACATGCGATTTTTTTGAATAATCGCGGCGAGGCATAAAACAATACGATTTACTTCTTACGGATTATGGTTGTTAATCCAAACATATACGGCTTAAGCGCTTCCGGTATCACAACACTCCCCTCTTTTGTCTGACAATTTTCGATAATAGCGATAAGCGCGCGGCCGATGGCAATAAGCGTACTGTTTAAAGTATTGGCATACTGCTTTTTGCCGTCTGTGTCTTTATATTTGATGTTTAACCGTCGCGCTTGAAAATCAGTATCATTTGATGCGGAAACAATTTCTCTATACTTGCCTTCCCCTGGCATCCATGCTTCTATATCATACTTTTTAGCGTTCGGCGCTCCGATGTCGCCCGAACACATAAGCATAACGCGATACGGGATCTCAAAGGACTGCCAAAATTTCTCCGCGAGGGAAAGGAGGTATTCATGCACCTGCCAACTGTCGGACTCGCTTGCAAAGATAAACATTTCAATTTTATCAAACTGATGCCCGCGCAAAATTCCTTTCATATCTTTGCCGTACGTTCCGGCTTCCCTGCGGAAACACGAGGAAAATCCGCAATACTTTAACGGTTTTGAAAGATCAAGCGTGTCATCCGCGTGATAAGCGGCGAGCGGAACTTCTGCCGTGCCAATCAAAAACTGTTTAGGGTCGTTCCATGATGGAATAACATTTGATATTATATTCTCCCCTTCTACAGTAAATTCTGGATTTGCAAGCCGATAAATCTCATGCTCATCTGCCGGAAAAAATCCTGTTCCGTACAGAGCGCGCTCGCGCACAATCATCGGAGGAATTACCGGAGTAAACCCCTCTTTTTTCAAAAATTCAAGCGCGTAATGCAGAAGCGCAAATTCTAAATACACAAGCTCGTTTTTAAGATACCAAAACCGCGATCCGGCTACTTTCGCGCCCTTCTCTTCGTCTATTAAATCAAGCGCTTTGCCAATCTCGTAATGCGGCTTTATAGAAAATTTTGGTTTTTTGATACTCCCCTTCTCCGGATCGCTCGAAGACCATTTTTTATACACAACATTTTCGGTATCGTCTTTTCCAACAGGCACTGATTCGTGGGTGATATTTGGCAACTGAACTAAAAGTATGTTCAGCTCGTTTTCTGTATTCGTAATTCGTAATTCGTAATTCGTAATTTTTGCTTTAACTTCACGAAGCCGCTCTATCTCTGCCATGCTCGGCTTCCCTCCCATGCTCGCCTCGTTTACCAGCGCCCGCAGTACATCTGCCTCGGC